>NZ_JBSFGJ010000059.1:0-32381 GCF_053596515.1 Nonomuraea sp. NPDC001684 | reverse complement strand
CACTGCTATTGAGATCAAGAACGACGGGATGGCCAGGAACATCAGCCCTCTGCGCGCCCGTCGTGCCCGGTTCGGCCCGTTCAGCCGGATGACCTCGTAGCCGAACAGCGCCACCCACGTCACGACCAGCGCCCCGATGCCGACGGGCGTCCACGGCGAGGTGGGGTCGCCACGTCCCTTGTAGGGGTTGGGATCGGGGATCTCCGTGCCCTTCACGAACTTCTTCCAGGTGTAGAGCGCGGCGTCGTCGTTGGAGAAGACCTTCTTCAGGTCGGGCGAGGCGTCCAGCGCGGCCCGGAACCGCTGTCCCCAGTCCTCCGGGAAGCCCTCGTTGAGCTGCAGGTAGCTGACCTGTCCGCGGCTCACCATCAGGTACGAGTTGCGCGGCTGCTCCTTCAGCTTGGCCACCGCGTCGGAGATCTGGGTCGGGTCCTTGTGCACCCGCGCCTGGACGCCGAAGTTGACCAGCTCGACGTCCCGCTCGCCCCACGGCAGGGTCGGCGTGACTTCCGGGCCCTCCTTGGGCACCAGGTAGAGCACCTTGGCGCTCGGCTTGTCGTGGTCGTAGACGTAGTGCAGGGCGGCGACCTCGCCGGTGGTGACCCGTTCGAACTTCTCGTTGCCGTACCGGGCCAGCAGGAACGCGAAGGCGAACAGCACCGCGAAGCAGGCCGCGAGCACGACCGAGATCTTCCTGGTCAGCTCGGGGTTGAAACGCACGTTCCGCCTGCGCAGCGGCACGGTCTCCTCGCGCACGTCCGCGCTGTCGGCCGGCATGTTCGGGAAGAACGCGTAGGCGGCCAGCAGGCAGGAGCCGGGCAGCGCGAACATGTAGATGCGCAGCCCGATCTCGCCGCCGTAGCTCTGCAGCCCCAGCGCCAGCACCGGCACGCACAGCAGGATCAGCGCGGACCGGTCGAACACCCCGCGGCGCAGCCGCCGGAACAGCCCGGCCGCCGCCAGCGAGAGGATGACCCCGAGGATGCCGAGCCGCGCCTGCAGCACCAGCGCGTGCGC
This sequence comes from Nonomuraea sp. NPDC001684, assembly GCF_053596515.1. Taxonomy (NCBI): domain Bacteria; kingdom Bacillati; phylum Actinomycetota; class Actinomycetes; order Streptosporangiales; family Streptosporangiaceae; genus Nonomuraea; species Nonomuraea sp. NPDC001684. The sequence goes on along the minus strand of NZ_JBSFGJ010000059.1, from coordinate 31,364 downwards.
CGGGTCGCTGCCCTCGACGCGGTCGGAGGTGGCGCTGCCGATGTTCTGCAGGATCTTGCCCAGGCCGCCGAAGATCGCGTCGATCTGGCCCGCCCAGAACCCGACCGTCATGTAGCTGATCCACGCCAGCGTCACGAGACCGAGGAAGAACGGCAGCGCCCAGGTCAGCGAGGTCCGCTTGAAGATCAGGAACGCGGTCACCACGCCGAGCATCATGAACGGCGTGATCTGGTGCGAGGCCACCGACGCGAAGAACAACGCCAGCAGCATCAGCAGCATCAGCAGCTTGTCGGCCCGGTAGGTGCCGGTGTTCACGATCTCGCCGGGCGTCATGGCGTCGAGCCTGCCCAGCAGCTTGCGCAGCCCCTTGGGCGGGATCGGCTTGGTGCGCGGCTCCACCCGTCCGAACCAGCGCAACAGGATCGCCACGAACGCCAGATACAGGGCGAAGGTGAACCCCTGCGGCGAGAAGTAGTCCTGTCCGATCCACTGCACGAGGATGAACAGCAGCGCCGCGAACCAGCGGGCCCGCGTCGTCGCGACCACCTGGCGCAGGATCAGGACGAACGGGAGCAGGTAGAGCAGGTTCGACAGGAGCGGCGTCCACTGCAGGATCGTCGTCATGTCGGTGATGCCGGCGGCCTTGGTGACGAACGCGAACAACGCGAAGAAACCCGGCCAGCCCATGCGGGCGTCGATGCTGATCGCCGTCTCGCCCGTCCTGGAGATGAACTCCACGAAACCGGCGTGGATGTACGCCGTGGGGAAGCGCGGCTCGGTGGCCACCAGGGCGCCCGCGCCGTGCAGGGCGAACGTGATGGCGGCGATCTGGAACAGCAGCAGGAACTTGCGGTCGGTGCTCTGGGCGACCGTGACGAAGAACGACACGATCATGATCAGCAGGGCGACGAACGCGGTCGCCGGCAGCGCCGAGATCAGGCCCAGGCCGTTGATGTTCTCCGGGTCCACTCCCCACAGCGGGCCCGGGGGCACGCGCAGGGCGAGGATGTACATGAGCAGGCCCTCAAGCACGAGGACGATGGGCAGCCACTTGGGCGCGCTGGCGACCAGCGCCCCGACCCGCCCGCCGGCGGTCCGGCCCTTCTGCCCCGCGGCCACGGGCGCGCCTTCGCCGCCCAGCGGGCCGCCCACGGCCTGTCCGTCACCAGGAGCCGCCGGAGCCCGCTCGACCACCGGAGCCCCGACCCCGGACGCCGCGACGGCACCGGCATCGGCCGTCCGGGAAACAGGCGCCCGGAAGGCAACGGTCCTGCCGTCACTCTCACCATCGACGGCAGCCCCATCAGGACGGCCCGCCTGGGAACCCCTGGCGGCAGGGCCCTCGGGCCGGCTGCCCTGAGAACGGGACACACCAGACGCACCGGCGCCCATGGCGCCGGAGCCGGCAGCACGGGCGGCGTCCGCGCCGGATGCGCCTGCGTTCCCCGCGTCGGCGACCCCGGTACGGCCAGGGCCCGCCTCCCCGTTCGGCGAGGCGCCACCCGCGTCGGAGGAGGCCCCGGAACGAGCAGGCCCTGCCGCGGGCGACCCGGCCGATCCCGCAGCACCCGCTCCAGCCGAGCCGGAGCCCTTCGGGCCACTTCCCGCACCTTGGGGTGTCGCGGAGCTCTTCGAGGGGCTGTCGCCGCTGTCAGCGGTCGTGGAGGAGCCGCCCTTGGCAGCCCCGGAGGCGGGAGCCTGGGGAGACTCCGCCGCGGGCATCGGCATGGTCCCGGCGGTCGGTGAGCTCTTCGCGTCCGAAGCCGCGGGCTTCTCGGTGCCGGACGGCTCGGCCGGGGCGTGGGGTGCCCTGGCGGTGAACGCGTTGGGCCCCGCCGTCTTCGGCTGGGCCGCGCCGTCACGCTCCGCGAACGCCTGCGAAGGCCCGGAAGCGGGCTGGTCTGTCGTGGGAGGGTGGCCGATGTGCACGGTTCCGGGGACGCGGAAGGCCGTCGTCGTCTCGGCGTTCACCTCCGCCGGGGAGCCGGACGCCTCAGGCGCCTCCTCGTCCGACGCCGGCGGGGACGCCGGAGCGCCCCCTTGGCCGTCGTCGAACGTCAGCCGCGGGATCACCCCCGTGGCCTCCGGATCGAAGGGCGTCTCTGTCTCCTCCCCGGCGTCCTTGCGAACGTCGGAGGAGCCGGTCTTCCCCTTAGTCATGCCATCGCCGTCCCGTTGCCTCACGTTGACCATCATGCGGCCCCGGACGACCCCTGAGTGACAGTCGGCTGCCCAGTTTCACCAAAATTGAGTATTTTGCGTAGATTTCCGAAGATCAGAAGTGCCACCAGCAGCTCGCTGAAGAGCAGTCCGTAACCCACGGCGTTCACCCCGAAGTGCGGGAAAAGGGCCACCGTGGACACCAGCACCAGCACCGCCAGCCCGATCTGCACGATCGCCAGCGTGCGCGCGTGGCTCTGCGCCCGCAACGCGCTCAGGTACACCTCGATCAGCACCCGCGGCAGCACGGCCAGCGCCATCAGCCGCAGCAGCGTGGACCCCTCGTCGGCGAACTCGGCGCCGAAGACGGTCAGGATCAGCGGCGCCCCGATGATCGCCACCGCGATGATCGGAGTCACGATCATGAAGCCGCGCCGCAGCGCCCGCCGGCAGTTCAGGGCCAGTTTGGAACGGTCGAACGACCCCTCGACCGTCAGCGACACCGCCATGTTCATGGCCAGCAGCTCGATCATGCTGGCCAGCGTGTGGGCCATCGAGAAGCGCCCGAACGTGGCCTCGCCCACCTTGGTCGCCACCACCACGGGCACCAGGTAGACGATCGCCAGGATCGACAGGGTGCCGGGGAAGTCACCGGCCAGGAACCGGCCGATCTGCCGCAGGCCGGGCGGCTCGTGGGCGGCGCCGAGGCTCTTGACGTGCCGGGGCACGACGACGCCGAAGATCAGCCAGTTGACCGGGATCAGCGCGAGGGCGGTGGGGATCATCCACGAGACGAAGATGCCGCCGTCGGGCAGCGCGCCGGCCAGCGCGACCAGCAGGCCCATCTTGACCAGGCCGAACACCAGGTTGTTGACCGGCACCCAGGTGGCCTTGCGCAACCCGGTGAGCACGACGTCCTGGAGCGTGAAGACGGCCCACACCAGCACCGAGGCCAGGAAGAACAGCCCCGGCCCGAATCCGGCCAGCACCGAGTACGTCTTCCCCCACAGCGGCAGCGTCAGCAGGAAGCCGAGCGCCGCGACCCCGCCCGTGGCGGCGGCCAGGCCGTAGCCGCGCAGGATGAGCTCGGGCGTGCGCCGCCCGGCCACCGGCAGGAAGCGGGCCAGCGCCCCCACGAAGCCGAGCGCGGTCAGCGACGCGAACAGCCGCATCGCGGTGATCACCGCCTGGCCGCGCCCGAACTCCTCGGGGGTGTAGAAGTGCGCCGCGAGCAGCCAGTAGCCCATGCCTAGGGTGCCGGTGACGACCGTGTTGGCCATCAGGGCGTAACCCTGGCGGAAGAGCGGATTGCTGAGGTCGCGGAGGATCTTTTCCCGCAGGCTAGACATTTCCGCGCACCCGCTGCAGCCCGTACCTCGTCCGCCGGACGACCGCGTACCCCTTGGTGAGGATGCGTTCGCGCAGGTAGATGAGAGGTACGGCGTTGCCTTCGACGGCGCGCTTGAACATGCTGATGGTCGTCGGCTTGCCGACCGTCAGCCGGGGGATGGCGAGCATGTCGTGGCGGTCGGCCGCGATGGTGTTGCTCACGGCGCAGGCGGCGAAGTAGCCGGCCTTGCGCACCTCGTGGCGGACCCGGGCGCTGGAGTAGCCATAGGGGTAGGCCATGGTGGCGACCGGCGCGCCGATCTTCTCCTCCAGCAGGCCCTTGTTCCTGCGCAGCTCCTGCCGCAGGTCGTCGGTGCGGAGCTGGTCGAGCTGCGGGTGGCTGTGGCTGTGGCCGCCGATCTCGATGCCGTTCTGGGCGGCCTCGCGGGCCTGGCCCCACGACAGCATGTCGTCGAGCGGACGGCCCGCGGCGTCCTTGCCGGCGTCGGCCACCCAGCCGCTGGTCAGGAAGACCGTGGCCGGGAAGTTGTAGCGGTCGAGCAGGGGCAGCGCCTGGCTGTGGAAGTCGGCGTAGCCGTCGTCGAAGGTCAGGACGATCGGCTTCGCCGGCACCGTACGGCCGTCGATCTTGTTCAGCGCGGCCACCAGGTCGCCCAGCGTGAGCGGGGTGAACCCGCTCTCCGACAGGTAGGCGAGCTGCTCGGCCAGGTCGGACGGCCGCACGGCGTGCGGCCGCGTCTCGTCGTTGGGGCTGTCGCTGACCGAGTGGTACATCAGGATCGGAATGCGGATCATGAGCGTGCCACCTTCAGCCTTGCCGTGCCGACCACGTAACCCCAGGTCGTCCAGGCCAGGCCGACGACGATCGCGGCGGCCCTGCCGAGCCCGGACGGATCGCCGCGCAGGGCGTCGCCCACGCCGCGCAGCGCGCCGAGCGGCAGCGTCTTCATGGCGTGGGCGCGCTCGCTGGCCAGGCCGTCCTGGGTGCCGACCTCCCGCGTGACCAGGGCCTTCGACAGGCCCTCCGCGTAGCACCTGGACCTGAAGTAGGCGAAGCCCTCGCGCTGCCTGGACACCTTGTGCCCGATGACCGCGCGGGGCTCGAACAGCATGACCGAGCCCGGCTTGCGCTGACTCAGCCTGATGCAGAACTCGGTCTCCTCGCAGCCCAGCGGGCGCGACTTGCGGCCCTGCACGCTGCGGCCGATGCCGCTGTGGAAGCCGCCGACCTCGGCGACGACCTCGCGCAGGAAGGCGGCGTTGCCGCCCATGACGTTGCGGATCGGCGCGCGTACCGCGGGCATGCCGCGGTACGTGCACCCGACCGTCCAGTCGAACTCGTACGGGAACCAGCGGGGCCGGCGCTTCGACGCCCACAAGGGGTCGGTACGCCCGCCCACGCCCACCACACCGGATTCCTGGAAGCCCTCCTCCAAAGCCTCCAGCCACCCCGCGTCGGCGACCGCGTCGTCGTCGAGAAACGCGACGATCTCACCGGTGGCCGTGGCCACGCCGGTGTTCTTGCCGCCGGACAGCCCCTGCTCGTGCGTGTTCTCCACCACGATGGCCTGTGGATAGGCGCGCTTGAGCTTCAGGTGCAGGTCCGGATTGTGGTCGACCACCAGGATCAGCTCGTGTGCCGGGCGGCTCTGGTTCTCGACCGACTCGACTGCCTGCCTGATGTCCTCCCAGCGCTCTTCTGTGTAGACGCAGATGACAACAGACGTGTTCACAACGGTTCCTCTTACGCGACGCCTCGGTCAGCGGCGGGAGTGGCGGTGGGCTCAGGCTGAGGGGCGGAGGGCTGGCGGCGCCACTCCTTCAGGATCGTCTTGAGCACACGGAAGCCATCTCGTACGGCACGCAGGTTGCTCTCGCCGTGAATGCGGTTGCGCTCGTGGCTGGGCACCTCGTGCACCTTCAGCCCGGCCTTGGCCGCCCGCACGTTCATCAGGGTCTCGACCTCGAAGCCGTCGCAGTCGAGGTCGAGCACGTCGAGGTGACGCGCCCAGAACGCGTTGTAGCCGTAGCACAGGTCGGTGTAGCTGGTCTTGTACATCACGTTGACGATGCCGGTGAGGACCTTGTTTCCCAGGCGCCGGTTGAGCGTCAGGTCGTCGCTGCCGCCGCCGGCGGCGTAGCGCGAGCCCTTGACGAAGTCGGCCCCGGTCACGAGGGCGCCCACGAACGAGATGATCTCGCGGCCGTCCGTCGAGCCGTCGGCGTCGATCATGACGATGATGTCGCTGGTGCACGCGGCGAAGCCGGCGGACAGGGCGTCGCCCTTGCCCTTGCCGGTCTGCGTGACGATCTTCACGTTGGGTCGCAGGCGCTTGGCGACCTCGACGGTGTCGTCGACGGAGTTGCCGTCGACGAGCACGATCTCGTCGACCCACTGGGGGATCGTCGCGAAGACGTGCGGCAGGTTCTCGGCCTCGTTCATCGCCGGGACGACCACGCTCACCGTAGGGGAAATGGCCAGGTGAGGGGTGACGGGCGTGAAGCTCGAAGGGGGCGGCATGGAACGCAAGGGCGACTTCTGGACCTTGCCGTTGTGCTTGGTGATCTCGGGACTCATGGCGAGGGATATCCTTCCGGGACCCGGCCCTGCTCACCGCACGGAGTCATCCCCGGGTGCTGCGGGAATGGCGGAGCCGACGAGCGGTGCATTGTTGGGTCCTGTGGAGTGAGGGTGTGTGCTGGTGCCGGGGGGTGGTGCCGGGAGCGTTCAGCCGGCTCCCGTTGGTTCCTTGACTACATTGGGTGACTCCTGCTGCTGCTGCATCGAGGTGCGCACCCGACCAAAGCCCTTGAGGACGCGGTCGGCCGCCTTATAAAGAGACGGTCGATCCAAGACGATTGTTCGAGCTTTGTTGAAAGGAGTTCGGCCCATCCAGTGGACGGCCGCTGTCGCGGACGGTCGTGAGATGCGGCCCTCGGCAACGTACAGGACCCCGCTCTTGAGCCAGTCTTTGTACTCTTTGCCGCCTTTGCCCATGTCGACCATGTGCATCCCGTCGTTCGCGGCGGCCTCGGCCATCTGCAGATGGTGAACGATGCCAGGCGAGTAACGGGCGTACTCGGTGTCGTAGGCGGGGAACCACCCTACAAGCGTCGTGGCCGTACGGAGACCGAAATGCCCGGCGACAGGCACGTCCCCGGCATAAAGCATGGTGAGGATGCCGGAGAAGTCCGATGACTTCTCGGCATGCATCATGTCGATGAGTTCGACGATCCAGGGCTGGGCGAACCGGTCGACCCGGCCGGTGCGCCGGTACTGGTCGGACTTCCAGGCCAGCAGCGTGCGCAGGACCTCGGGGTCGGTGGCGTTCCACTCGAAGCGCAGCCCGCCCTGCTCGCGGCCGAACTTGCGCTCCTTGTAGCGGACGGTCTTGAGGTTCTTGGGGGAGTTGGCCTTGACCTGCTCCAGCCAGGAGTCGAAGCCGGAGGTGAAATCCATCACGGGGGCCGGGCGCACGTCGGCCTCGTACGGGGCGAACGTCGGCTGGCCGGCGACCAGGTGGTCGAAGTCGAACACGCTGAGCTTGCAGGCGCGCAGCAGCTGCTTGGCGTCGAGGTGCAGGTCGGGGACGGCGACCAGGCCGTGGCAGGTGGTGAGGAAGCCGCCCAGCGGCTTGCCGATGCCGAAGCTGTGCCGCTCGTACGGGAAGAACCCGGCGATGCGGTTGCCGTCGGAGATGACCGCCACCCTCACGTAGTCACGCAAGCGGTCCATCGCCACGGCGAACTCGACGGACAGGAACGGGTTGTCCAGACTCGGATCGGCCTTCTGGAGCTCGCGCCATCGGGCGCGTTCGGAGTCGCCGAGGTCTCTCGGCCGCACTACCTGGATGTTCACCTTGCCCTGGCCCCCTGTTCGGTCTGCATGTTCTTCCCCCGGTACAACACGCGAAGCACGTACATGAACCCGCCGAGCACGGCGACCGTCGCCACGCCGGCCCTGGGCGACCATGCGTTGAACAGCAGCATGGCTTCGGCGAGGAGCACGTTCAGGACGAGGCTGGCCGCGGCTCCTACTGATAGTGCGGCAAGGGGGTCACGATCGCGCAACAGTCCCACCACCGCCGCCCCCGGCACCACCATGAGGAACAGGGAGATCAAGAACGGGCGCAGCGGGGTGTCGAGGTCGAACAGCGCGACCACGGCCCCCGCTATGCAGGCGAGCGCCAGCAGCCATGCCAGCGCTCTGCGGTGCTTGAGCATCTCCTGTTTCTCTCCTGCTCTTTCTGGTCAAGACATGGTTGATCGATTTTCATGGGACCAATCCTGGTCCGGGCACGTCAATGCCGACGCTTGGTGAGCCGTTGAGGTTCACCGGCATGGCGAAGTTCCTCCTGTGACTTCCGCCACAGGACGTGGTGACTCCGGGTTTCCGGGCGTGTTCCCCAAGCTAACCAGAATGCCCTATGTGGCCTATGATGTTCGAGCCAGGGTCCTGTTTATCCCGTTATGTCCGCTCTTCCAGGGGAGCTGTTCGTCACCCTTGTGGTGCGGCGTCCACATTCGAGGTCTGTCCGTCGCTCGGCGCCTCGGACGGCTCGGCGGTGGGCGTGGGCGGGTCGGAGGGGGGATCGGACTCCGGGGCGCGGTCGGCGTTCCAGGCCAGCGAGCAGCTGGCGGCGCCGCCGTTCGAGGTGAACGAGACGCGGCCGCGGCCGCCGGCGCTCGGGTCCACGACGGTCACCCAGATCGACACCGAGCCGCCCGCCTTGACCGAACCGCTGGCGGGGAAGACGTCGAGGCCCTGTGACGCGGTCGCCACCCAGGAGACCGCGGCGTTGCGGGCGCGCAGCCCGATCTTGGCGGCGCCCGCGATCGAGGCGGGGCACGTCGTGCCGAGCCGGGCGACCGGCGCGGGCCTGCGGCGGCTCACCGTGGGCGCGGCCGGCCCCCCGCTGGGCCGCCGGGCGGGCCGCCGGACCGTCGGCGTGGCGGACGGGGACGCCTCCGGCGCGTCGGCGCTCGGCGTGGGCTCGGGCGTCACGTCCTCCTCCTCCGGCGCCGGCTCCGGCGTGCGCTCGGAGGAAGGGGAGAGCGTAGGCGTGGGCGTCAGGGTGAGCGCGGTCTGCGCGGCGTCGCCGCCGTTCAGCACGACCACCGCCCCGGTCGCGGCCAGCACGCACACCCCGGCCAGCACCACCGGCCCGAGACGACGCGGACGGCGGCGGCGCGAGCGCCGTTCGGCGGCCACCGGGAAGCCGGTGCGGTCGAAGTTGTCGCCGCGGTCGGTGATCAGCGTCCTGGTCTGGTCGCGCCCGGGATCGACGCAGGTGTCCACCACCCGGCGGCGCAGCGAGAGCGGCGGGAACTCGACCGGCACCAGGTCGAGCAGGCGCGACGCCGCAACCTGCCGGTGCTTGCCCTCGGTGCACACCTCGCACCCGGCGATGTGCCCCGACAGCCGCCGCCGCAGCAGCGGCGTGAGCGGCCCCTCCCATGAGTCCACCATCGCCGACAGGTCCGGGCAGTGCGCCCGGCCCGTCTTGGCCAGGACGACCGCCGCGGCGGCGTTCTCCAGCTGGTCGCGGGCCCGGCCCAGCCGGGTGGCGGCCTGACGGGAGGTCAGCCCCAGCACCGAGGCGACCTCGACCGGCGTCAGGCCGTGCCGCAGCGACAGCAGGACGATCTCGCGCTCGTTCCCGCTCAGCTCGCCCAGCGTCTCGCGGACCAGCCCGGCCAGCTCGGAGTCGGGCTCCCCGGACGGCGGCCCGGACGACGGCCCGGACGGACGCGCCTGCGGCAGGCCCCCGGCGGGCGTGCCGCGGTGGGCCATCCTGGCCCGGACCTGGAACCTGGTCAGCGCGTACACCCAGGCGCGCAGGCGGCCGGCCTCCTTCAGCCGGTCCACGCAGCCCTGCGCGGTCACCAGGGCGTCGTGCACGGCGTCGGCGGCCGAGTCCCGGTCGCCGATCAGCGAGAGGGCGTAGTCGTAGAGCCGTTCGCCGTAGGAGTCGTACAGGGCGGCGGGAGCGTCGGTGTCGGCCCGCCGCAGAGCGGCGACCAGTTCCTGATCGTCGGCGCGGCCGACCGTCGGCCATCCAGGCACGGATTCCCCTCCCCGCGGGTGGAACGGGCGCTCAAGCCCCCACGCGGGAGAGGACGCCGCCTCGATCGGCCAGGTTGACCGGCGCGGCCGCGGTCATGCCCAACCGGCATGACGTCGTGATCCGTGTGACGGGAGTGGCTCAGCCGTCGCAGTCGGGGGCGCAGAGACGGCGTTCCATGCCCTGGAGGAAGAAGTCGCGGACCTGGAGCACGTCCTTGGCGATGTAGGCCTCGCCGCCGGTCGTCTTGGCCAGCGTGTCCATCTGCTTCCTGCCCGCCTCGGCCTCCGGCCCGAAGGCGATGAGCAGGATGCTGATCGGCCGCTTCGGGTTGTAGGTCTTCTTGAGGTACTGCAGGATCTGGGCGTTCGAGACGCCGCCGGAGGGATCGTCGTTGCCCGCGCCGTCCGTCAGGATCAGCAGGGTGTTGATCTTGTCTTCCTGGTACGTCTTCGTCAGCTCGCCGTAGGCGGCCTTGATGGTGTCGTTCAGGCCGGTGTCGCCGGTGGCCTTGGCCTGGATCTGCCCGAACTGCCGGACCAGCGCCTGCTTGCGGAGCACGCCGTTGGTGGACTCGGCGAGCGGGCCGACGGAGACGAGTTCCTGCCAGTCCTTGCCCTGTCCGTCCATGTGGGTGGAGAACGTCCACAGGCCCAGCTCGGAGTCGGCCGGGAACAGCCCCAGGCCCTCCATGGCGATCTTGTTGATGGCCTGCATGCGGGTCATGTTCGTGCCGGGGACGGGCAGCGCCATCGTGCCGGAGACGTCGAGCAGGGTGAGCAGCCGGGTGCCGAGGTTCAGCCGCGACCAGGTCTGCACCATGGAGGCCACGCTCTTGGCGTCGGGCCGCGGCAGCGCCTCCGGCTTGTCCGGGACGAACCCCTTCTCCTTCGTCAGCGTCTCGCCGGCCTTGCCGTCGGGGCTGCGGAAGCCCGCGTCGCGCAGGATCTTCTTGGCCGCGTCCGTGCCGAGGTCCTGCCTGAAGTCCGCGGCCGCCTTCTGGATCGCCGGGTCCTTGGTGACGATCGTGATCGGGTAGTCGAGGCTGAGCGTGCCCTCCTTGGGATAGAGGGCGACCACCGGGGCCTCGGGCTTCTTGGCGTTGTGGGCGTAGACGGCCTGCTCGGAGGCGACGCCGACCGGCACCTTGCTGCCCGACTTCACCGTCAGGCTGGCCAGCAGCGCCGCCGGGTCGGAGGCGAGCTGGCCGGAGATCTCCTTGAGCGCGCCGACCAGCGCCTTGTTCTGCCCGGCCTCCTTGGCCGAGGTGGCGGCGGCCAGCAGCGCGGCCAGCCCGGCGGAGTTCTTCTGCGGGTCGAGCGCCAGCACCCGGACCTTCCTGCCGGGGCCGTCGGGGTTGGCCACGTTGGCCGCCGCGATCATGCCCGCCCAGCTCGGCGTCAGGCTGCCGGACAGCTTCGCCGCGGCGGACTTGGCCGCGGCCAGCACGACGGGCGACAGGGCGACCGAGCCGGCCGGCTCCGGCAGCGCCGAGCCCGCGGGGGAGTTGCGGAGGTTGCCCACCAGCAGGCTGGAGTCGGCCACCCACACGTCCGCGGCGGACTTGCCGGCGGCCAGCCCGTTCGCGGTCTTGGCCGCCGCCTCCCTGGTCACGGTGACCTCGACGCACTTGCTGTCGATCGAGTGCAGGGCCTTGGTGTAGTTGGCGGCGATCTTGTTGAGCGCGGGGTGGATGTCGGGGGTGGCCACGACGCGCAGCGGCAGCTTGCCGGCCGAGCAGTCGTGCTCCCGATTGAAGATCACGAACGCCGCGACACCGAGGAGCACGGCCAGCGCGACGGCCCCGGCCAGCGGTACGAGCACCCTGCCACGCCCGCTGACCGACCGTCTGCGGGAGGGTGGTTCCTGGGCTCGGTAGCCGCCGTCGAGCTCGTCTGTCCGGTGTCGCCCCACGATGTCCTCTTAGGTGTGTTGAGACCTTCCGGAGACCCTAGCGGGAGTTGCTCCGCAATACTCCGGGAACACTACTCGGTGGGCTCTGTGTGGCAAAACCGCTCTTTTGGTGCGCCTATTACGGAGAGTGGCGGTCAATGGCAGCAGGCGTGACCGCGCCAGGCGCGCGCTCCCTCACGCACCGCGACCGCCGCGAGGGCCACCGCCATGGCCGGATCCACCCACCACCAGCCCAGCGTGTTCAGCCACAGACCGGCCAGCACGCCGGCCGCCATGGCGGCGCAGATCAGGTTCTGGGTGCCCTCGCCGGACGTCGCCGCCGACGCCAGCCGCGCCCCCAGCCGCCGCTTGACCAGCCCCAGCGCGGGCATGCTGACCAGGCTGACGGTCGTGACCACGATGCCGAGCACGGTCGGCGTGGCCCGGTGGCCGGCGTCGAGGTCGTGCGCGACGTGCCCGACGAGGTAGGGCGCCAGCAGCCAGAAGCTCACCGCCACCGCCCGCCTGGCGGTGGTCTCGGCGTGCGGCGACAGCGTGCGGGCGCCGGTGAAGCGCCACACCACGATCAGGCTCGCCCCCGCCTCGGCGAAGGCCGACAGCCCCCACCCGATCAGCGCGACGGAATGCGCCGACAGCCCGGCGGCCAGGCCCAGCGTGCTCTCCACGGCCAGCCAGGCGAGCGTGGCCACCGACAGCGCACGCGCGGCGCGGGCGGCCCGCAGCCAGTCGGCCGTCGCGGCCGGATGCTCATGAATCCGCTGGTCAGACACCATGAACCCCCGAACTCCCGGCTATCCGGCCGTCGACAGCGTTACGTAACGTACCCATGACCTGGAGTGACTTTAAGCCCTGTGCGGCAAAGGATGTTCAAGATTCACCGGATAATGGCGGTGATCGCGTCCGGGGGAGGGATCGTGCCGTTCACGCCCAGTCACATCGCCGCCGTGCTGCCTCTGGTGGCCTCCGGACGGGCGCGGCGGTTCGCCGATCCGTGGGCGCTCGCGCTCGGGGCGATGGTCCCCGACCTGCCGATCTTCCTGCCGTTCCTGCCGGTCTACGGCGACTGGCACTCCTGGCAGGGCGTGCTCACCCTCGACCTGGCCGCGGTGCTGCTGCTCCTGCCGCTGTTCCACCTCGTGCTGCGCGATCCGCTGATCTCGTTGCTGCCGCCGTCCCTGGCCGGGCCGGCCGCGGCGCTCCTGCGGCCGGGCCGGCTCAGGATCCTGCCGGTGGTGGCCGGCAGCGTGATCGGCTCGGCCACCCACCTGTTCTGGGACTCCTTCACCCACTCCTACGCCTCCGCCCGCTGGGGCGCCTGGCCGGACACCCCCGTCTTCGGCACGACCAGGCTCTTCAGCGTGCTGCAGTACACCTCGTCGGCCGTCGGGCTGGCCGTGGTCGTGTGGTGGGCCTGGCGCGCCTTGTCCCGCACCGAGGCGGCCGGCGTGCCGGGCCGTCTGCGGCTCGCGCCCGCCGTGCGGTGGGCCGTGCTGGCCGCCTGCGCGCTCGGCACGGTCGCCGGCGCCCTCGTGTGGCCGCTGGTGGACGAGCCCAACCCCGCCTTCGGCTTCCGGAGCGTGCTCACCAAGACGGGCGCGGGCACCGTGATCGGGCTCTCGGCCGTCCTGGCCTGCTACGCGATCGGCTGGCAGGTCAGGCGGCGCATGGCAGTATCGGAAGGTGCCTGACTACGTGTTCGACGCCGACGACCCCCGAATCGCCGACTACACCCGGCTGCGGGACGTCGAGCTGCGCAAGAGCCTGGAGGCGGAGCGCGGCCTGTTCCTCGCCGAGGGGGAGAAGGTGATCAGGCGGGCCATCGCCGCCGGCTACCCCATCCGCTCGGTCCTGACCACCCGGCGCTGGTACGAGTCGCTGTCCGACGTCATCGGCGACGCCACCGTCTACGAGGTGAGCGACGAGCTGATGGCCGGCATCGCGGGCTTCCAGATCCACCGCGGCGCGCTGGCCTCCATGCGACGCCTGCCGCTGCCCACGGCCGAGAGCCTGATCAAGGGTGGCGCCCGCCGGCTGCTGGTCCTGGAGGACCTGGTCGACCACTCCAACGTCGGCGCGATCTTCCGCTGCGCCGCCGCGCTCGGCGTGGACGGCGTCCTGCTCTCGCCGCGCTGCGCCGACCCGCTCTACCGCCGGGCGGCGAAGGTCTCCATGGGCGCGGTCTTCTCGATCCCGTACGCGCGGCTCGACGACTGGTACACCGGCCTCGGCGAGCTGCGGGCGGCCGGGTTCCAGGCCCTGGCGCTGACCCCCGACCAGAGCGCGGTCCCCCTCGACCGGGTCGCGATGGGCGAACGGGTGGCGCTGCTGCTCGGCGCCGAGGGTGACGGCCTGTCCTCCCACTGGCTGCACGAGGCCGACCACGCGGTCTGCATCCCGATGAGCCCGGCCGCGATGGACGCGGGCGTCGACTCGCTCAACGTGGTGGCCGCGGCGGCGATCGCCTGCCACGGGCTGATGCGCTCGGCCGCCGCGCGCTGACCGTCCGGGCGTGCGAATGGGTCTGGTGGCGCTTCGACCAGGCGTGTAACCCTGTAATCATGCAGACCCTGTTCGAGCACGCCGGCGGTGAGGAAGTCTTACGCCGCTTCATCGAGATCTTCTACCGCAGCCTGCTGGCCGACCCGCTGCTCCAGCCGCTCTTCGGCGAGGGCAAGGCGAGCCACGTGGACAACCTGACCGCCTTCACCGTCGAGACGTTCGGCGGCCCCGACACGTTCTCGGCGGAGATGGGCGGCTTCCCGCTGCTCATCGAGGCGCACCGCGGGCTGGGCATCGAGGAGGCCCAGCGGCGGCGGTTCGTCGAGCTGTACATGGAGGCCGCCGACGCGGCCGGGCTGCCCGACGACGAGCCGTTCCGGGCCTCGCTCCGCTCGCACGTGGAGTTCGGCACGCAGGTGGCGTTGCAGAACTCCCACGCCGAGACCGACGACCAGCTCCACCCGCTGCGCGAGGTGCCGCGCTGGGACTGGGAGCGGCCGCCGGAGTAGCCGGTCAGGGGCGGTCGGTGTCCTCGATGAGCCAGTCGGGGTAGGCGTCGATGTCGTGCAGCACCGGCTGGGTCTCGACGCTGCCGGCACCGCCGTTCGCGCCGATGTGCGCCGCCAGCTCGGCGGCCTGTTCGCGTGGTGTGATGAGGGTGAGCTGCCAGGAGACCCCGGCCTCCGCGGCCGGGACTTCCGCGATGTCGATCGAGGTGGCCAGCCCCGCGAGCAGGATGGTGTGCGCGAGCGCGGCGGCCTGCTCATGGCCTTCGATCGTCGTGCGGACTTCGATGAATTCCGCCATGATCTTCCTTATTGCGGAGGGGTACATTCGCCACCCTATCTGCGCGAATCGACCGTGGGGTCGGCTTCGGGCGGCCGAAGTCGGCCTGGGTGGCGTCGGTTGCGACGAGCCGGTACCCGAGATCGGCGGCCTCAATCACGACGGGATGCGGCAAGATGTGATCCGCCGATCACCGAGAGCGACCGACGGAGGTCCCGTGAAGCCGACCTGGATCATCGCGGCCGCGGTCGCGGCCACCCCGCCCGCGTTCATGGCCCCGCCCGCGTTCACGAGCCCGCCCGCGTTCACGACTCTGCGCGTCACCCGCGCGGGAGCGGCCGTGCGCCCGGCGGCGGCCACGCATCCGCGGGCCGGCTCCGCCGATCGCAGCGCTCTGAGCTGTGCCGTCAGCTCCCCGGCCGGTCGGCCGCTGACCTTCAGCCCGCGCATCGGCCTGACCGCGAAGCCGGTGTCGGCCCGCGGCAACCTCCAGCTCACCGGCTGCCTGTCGGCCGACGGCTCGGCTCCCTACCTGCGCTCGGGCTGGGTCACCCTGAAGAGCGTCGGCCGGGCGTCGTGCGCGAGCGCCCGGCAGGTCCACGGCACCGCCCGCATCACCTGGTTCGGCCTCGACGGGCGGCCGGTCGGCACCTCGGAGGTGCGTACGCGGGCCGACCGGCTGGCCACCCAGAGCCCGGCCGACAGCTTCCTGACCGGCACGGTCGTGTCGGGGCCGCTGGACCGCGAGCGCGTCCGCGGCACGATCACGCCCGCCATGGGCCTCCTGGCCTGCGCGACCGGCGGCCTGGGCACGCTGTCCGCGGCGGGCCGGCTCACGTTCGGCTGACCTCCGGTCGGCTCCCGCGGGTCAGCCGCCGGCTCACGTTCGGCCGGCTTCCGGCGGTCAGCCGCCGGCGATCTGCTCGCCCGCGAAGTTCAGCAGTTGCTCGGCGGTGCTGAAGCGGCGCTCGTCCCCGTCGTGGAGCAGGACGCCGAACACCCGCCTGCCGCCGCGGTCGCCCGCGAACAGCAGGCAGTACTGCGCCGCGTTCGTGTAGCCGGTCTTCACGCCCACGACGTCCGCCGATCGGCCGAGCAGCTTGTTGGAGTTGCGCCAGGTGTGCGCCCCGTGCAGGGCCGACTTGGCGACCTTGTACACCTTGCTCCCCACCACCGTGCGGAAGACCGGGTCGGCCATCGCCCGCTGGGCCAGCGTGACCTGGTCCACGGCGGTCGAGTAGCCGCCGTTGGCCGGCGTGGGCAGCCCGTCGGGGTTGGTGTAGCGGGTGTCGCCGAGGCCGAGCGAGCGCGCGGCCCGGTTCATCTTGGCCACGAACGCGGTCTTGCCCGGCCCGTACTTCCTGGCCAGGGCGTTGGCGGCGTCGGCGCCCGAGGGGAGCATGAGGCCGTACAGCAGGTCCCTGGCCGTGAGGCGCTCGCCCTTCCGCAGGCCGGCCGTGGTCGCGCCGTTGCTGGTCGCGTGTTTCGTGTCGGCGGCGGTGACGGTGATCGGCTCGTTCAGGCGTCCCTCGCGCAGGACGACGTAGGCCGTCATCACCTTGACCAGGCTGGCCACCGGCACCCGCCGGGTCTCCCGCTTCGCGAAGTGGATCGTTCCGTCCGAGTCCACTACATATGCCGCCCCCGCCTTCACCGTCGGGACGTCGGCGGCCCGTGCGGCGGACGCCGGGTAAGAGATCCCCACAACCAACGCGAGTACGGCAGAGCCGATGAAACCCCCAATACGCATGCCAGACATGTTCGCAGGAGATCAAGGGTTGGTTTGCGAAACTCGGCCGTAAGTGGCCCTCAGTTGGGGGTAAATGCTTGATAGATCCGACATCTGCGGGGAGACGAGGCCGTGGCAGGCAGGTTCATCATCAGTCAGGACGAGCGGGGCACGTTCCGTTTCGCGCTCGTCGCGAACAACGGGCAGACGCTGGCCGTGGGCGAGGGCTATCCGAGCAAGGCCGCCTGCGTCAACGGCATCGAGACCGTGCGCAGGAACGCTCCCGAGGCCGCCATCGACGACCAGACCCCGGCCGCGATCTAGGACGAGGCCAGGGCCTTGCGCCGGCGGCGGACGAAGAACCAGGCCACGCCCGCCGCGACCACGAGCAGCAGGACCAGCGCGCTGACGGGC
Source organism: Nonomuraea sp. NPDC001684 (assembly GCF_053596515.1). Taxonomy (NCBI): domain Bacteria; kingdom Bacillati; phylum Actinomycetota; class Actinomycetes; order Streptosporangiales; family Streptosporangiaceae; genus Nonomuraea; species Nonomuraea sp. NPDC001684. The sequence goes on along the minus strand of NZ_JBSFGJ010000059.1, from coordinate 14,447 downwards.
GAGCGGGCGGCCAGTTGCAGCCAGCCCCACACCAGCGCCGTGAGCCCGAACCACCAGATGGGCGCCCAGGTCAGGCAGCCGAGCGCGCTCGCCACCACGTACCAGGGATAGGACACCCGCAGCGCGCCCGCCACCCACGGCAGCGTGTGCCGCAGCATGGGCACCCAGAAGCAGCCGTAGACGGCCAGTGCGCCCCACTTCTCGACGACGCCCTCGATCCGCGCGATGCGCTCGCGGCCGAGCCGCACACCGACCTTGGACTCGTAGAGCTTCTCGCCGAGCTTGCGGCCGACCCAGTAGTAGACCTGGAACGCGCCGAACAGCGCGAGGATGAGAACGGCCCCCACCAGCCAGTACGGCAGCCCGAACCAGAACGGCCGGGCGGGATCGGGGAGGGCGGCAGCCGCATGCCACATGAGCCCGCTCACCCCCACTCCAACGCCTTAGGTCAGCCTTACCTTAGTCAAGGAAGAGGCGTTCCGCCACATCAGCTTGCAAGGCCGGGTCACCGGCTGCAAGTAGCCGACAACCACCCCTCAACCATCCCGCCCTATACCTGAACTGAGCAAAAGGGGTGTTGATCATGTCGTCGAGAAGTGCGGTGGTCCTGGCCGGCGGTACCGCCAACGCGGTCAAGCTCTTCGTGGCCGCGCTCGCCTTCACCAGCGCCTACGTCGGCTTCTCCGCCTACAGCAGCGCCGGATCGGCCGCCGAGCCGGTGCGGACCGTCACCCTCTCGGCCCGCGAGCTGCCCATCACCGCCCCGGCCCGGCAGAGCGCCCCCGCCCGCGCGGGCGAGATCGCCCTCAGCGCCCTGACCGGCGGCGCCCCCGGCTGCGGCAAGTCGTTCCTGGCCCGCGGCCTGCTGGTCAACCCGCGCCCCGGCACGACGGTCCTGTACCGGTGGAGGTTGTCGCGCTGGAGCCCGGCGACCGGGACGTGGCGCACCTACCTGGCCGACCACTCCGGGTTCGCCGGCGGCAGCCGGAGCGTGGAGTGGCAGCCGCAGATCTCCGGCAACGCCGGGTGGTACCGGGTCGAGCTGATCGCCCGGCCCGGCGGGACCGTCACGAGCGAGCGTTTCCAGGTGAGCTGCTGACCGACCGGCGCGCCGCCTCCACCCAGCGCGGCACGCCCACCCGCTGGGCCACCTCAAGAGCCTTCTCGTAGTGCTCGCGCGCCGCGTCGGGCTGGCCCAGCCGGATGGCCAGGTCGCCCAGGGTCAGCGCCACCGGCCACAACGCCACGACGCCCGTGCCCGCGCCAGCCACCCGGTCGGCGAACGGCTTGAGCTTGTCGTAGCAGTCGACCATGCGCTCGCGGTCGTCGAGCAGCATGCCCGCCAGGGCCCGCCAGGTCATCACCAGCTCGTAGAGGAAGTCGGGCCGGACGGGCGGGCGGGTGGCGGCCACGGCCCTGGCGTCGTTGAGGTGCCCGGCCGAGGCAAGGGCGAGGGCGTAGGCGTCGAGCGTCCACTTGGCGCCGCGCTGGTGGGCCGCCGCCAGCAGGTCGACGGTCTCGGCCGCCCGGCCGTCGACCAGGTGCAGGCAGAACGCGGTGATCAACGGGAGGTCCTGGCGGCCTTCGAGCATGCCGGCCCGCGCGGTCATCCTGGCGGCCTCGCGGTAGGCGCGTTCGGCGCCCGCGTAGTCGCCGGCGATCATCAGGCGCTGACCGGCGTACCAGACGACGACGGCCGCGGGGGCCGACAGGTCGTACTGCTTGGCCAGGCGGTCGGCGGCGGCGGCGTGCTCGTCGGCGACGGCGAACTCGCCCCTGGCCGCCGCGCACTCCAGCAGCACCAGGTGGGCCAGGGCCTGCGTGGCCATCTGGCCCGAGCGCTGGGCGACCTCCAGCAGCTCCCTGCCGATGCTCTCGCGGGTGTCGACCGCCGGGATGTCGTAGGACTGGCGCAGCCGGCCGCTCAGCGCCGCCGCGATCAGCGTCGGGTCGCCGCTCTGCCGGGCCAGCTCCAGCGCCTCCAGCGACGCCTGCCGCCCGCGCTCGGGCGCGGAGGAGCCCTCCAGCTCCAGCGCCAGCGTGGTGAGCAGGCTCGCCCGCAGGCGCTGCTCGCCCGCGGGCAGCTCCATGAGCGCCTTCTCGGTGACGTCGACGATCTCCCACGCGGTGCGGGTGAAGTCGCGCGCCATGCCCTTGTGCGGCACCGCCAGCGACGCGGCCACCTTCGCGGTGATCTCCAGGTCGCCGAGCGGCAGCGCGGCGTCCATGGCCTGGCGGCGCAGCAGCCTGGCCGCCGTCATGTCGCCGCACAACGCCAGCGCCTTGATCTGCCGGAGCATCAGCCGCAGCCGCTCCTTGGCACGCTGTGGCTCGGACTCGCGGCCCTTGTCGTCCTTGCGCGGGCCGCCGCGGTCGAAGGCCGCGATGGCCTGCTCCCACAGGGTGGCCGCCTCGCGGTGGGCGAAGCGCCGCTCGGCCTGCTCGGCCGCCAGACCCGCGTAGTGGACGGCCTTCTCGGCGGCGTCGGCCAGGAAGTAGTGGTGGGCCAGCGCCGCCACGTCGGAGGACGTGCGCTGCTCGATCACCGCGGCGACCGCGGCGTGGAGGCGGGTGCGGCGCAGGCGGGAGGCGTCGGAGTAGATCGTGTCGCGCACCAGGTCGTGGTCGAAGCGCAGCAGCCCGGGCCCCGGCTCGGTGACCAGCCCGGCCAGCAGCGCGGCCTCGACCGCCTCGATCACCGCCTCTTCGTCGCCGGCGACCGTGACCAGCACGTCGAGGTCGACGTCGCGGCCGATCACCGCGGCCTGGAGCAGGATCTGCTGGGCGCCGGCGGGCAGCCGCGAGATGCGCCGCCGCAGCACGTCGCGCACGCCCGAGGGCACGCGTGAGAGCACCTGCGTGGCGCTGGCCCGGTCGGCCGCGCCCTCGGCGTCGAGCAGCCGGACGGTCTCGCGCACGAAGAACGGGTTGCCGCCGGTGCGCTCGACGATGGACTCGACCGCGTCCTCGTCGATCTCGCGCACGCAGGTGGCCTTGACCAGCTCGGCCACGGCCTTGGGGTCGAGGCCGGACAGGCCCACGCGCAGCGGCTCAAGGCGGGCCAGGGCGGCCAGCACGTCGGACTGGCGGTCGTCGAGCTCGCTCTCCCGGCACGTCACGACCAGCAGGACGCGGCTGGTGGCCAGCAGGCTCGGCAGCGCGCGCAGCAGGGCCAGCGTCTGGTCGTCGGCCCAGTGGAGGTCCTCCAGCGTGAGCAGCACCGGCGCCCGGCGGGCCACGCCGGCGAGGTAGCCGCCGACCGCGCGGTGCAGGCGGAAGCCGCCCGAGACCTCGTCCTCGTCGGGGTCGGGGGCGGTGTCGTCGAGCAGGGGGGCCAGGAGCTGGGCGTACTCGCCGGCGCCGGTCGTGCCGATCAGCGAGCGCAGGATCTCGACCCAGGCCCAGCCCGGCGGGGTGGCGCTGGAGTCGGGGCAGGCGCCGGAGGCGGTGATCCAGCCGTCGGCGCCGAGCCTGCCGTCGAGCTGGCGCAGCAGCGTGGTCTTGCCCGCGCCCGCGACGCCGGTCACGATCGCGACCTGGAAGCGGCCGGTGCGCGAGGCGGCCGTGGTCAGCCTGGCCAGCTCGGCGTCGCGGCCGACGAACGGCTCGGGCTCCAGCGGCGGCGGCTCGACGTGCGCGGCGGCCGGCCGGGGCGGCCAGGTGTCGGTGACCGGGGCGGGCCGGGCGGGACGCGGCGGCGCGGCCAGCTCCAGCTCGGGGGCCTGGGCCAGGATGTCGGACTCCAGCTTGCGCAGCGCGGGCCCGGGGTCGATGCCCAGCTCGTCGGCCAGCATGTTCCTGGCCCTGCGCAGCGCGGCCAGCGCGTCGCCCTGCCTGCCGCAGCGGTAGAGGCCCAGCGCCAGCAGCCGCCAGCCCTCCTCGCGCAGCGGGTGCTCGGTGGTCAGCGCCTCCAGGTCGGGGACGGTCTCGGCGTGCAGGGCCAGCCGCAGGCCGGTGTCGGCGTGCCGCTCGCGGGCCACCAGACGCAGCTCGGCCAGCCGGTTGACCTCGGCCTCGGCCCAGGGCTGGTCGGCGAAGTCGGAGTAGGGGGTGCCGCGCCACAGCCCGAGCGCCTTCTCCAGGCGGCCGCGGGCGGACTGCGGGTCGCCCTCTTCGAGGTGCTCGCCCGCCGCCCTGACCAGCTGCTCGAAGCGCAGCGCGTCGACCTGCTCGGCGGCCACGCGCAGCGCGTAGCCGGAGGCGACGGTCACCAGCAGGCGGTTGGGGCCGCCGCGCGGCCGGCCCGGTTCGAGCACCCTGCGCAGGCGGGAGATGTAGACCTGCAGGCCCGACTGGGCGCCCTTGGCGGCGTCGTCGTCCCACAGGTCGTAAAGAAGCGTGTCAACCGGTACGACCTGACCTCTGGCCACGAGAAGTCGGGCGAGGACGGCCCGCTGCCGCAACCCGCCGAGGTCGAGTTCGTCGTCGTGTTCGTACGCCTCGACTGGCCCCAGAACCCGGAACGCCACCATGTCAGCCGCCACGCTATGCGTGCTTCCGAAGGGCGCACAAGGTCTTTGATGGCTTTGGGATTGTCACTGCGGGGCCTTCGAGATCGCGGACGGGGGTTCCGCGGCGGCGTTCCGGCCGTTGCGCCTGCGCAGGAGCGCCCACGCGCCGAGCGCGAGACCGCCGAACGGGATCTCGATAGTGTAAGTCCAGAAGCCGAAAAGTAGTGCTGTCGCGACGGCCGGAGTGCCCGGCACGCCGAACGTGATCAGCATCGCGGCGACCCCGCTCTCCATGATCCCGGCCCCGCTGGGCGTGATCACGGCGCTGGTGAGCACCCGGGACAGCGCGAAGACCGCGATCGACTGGGCCAGGCCAGGCCAGGCGCCGGTGGCCGTCATGCAGGCCGCCATGATCGCCCACTGGAAGCCCAGGAAGAACACCATGCCGAGCGACAGGCCGAGCGCGCGCGTGCGGACGATCTCGATGGTGTCGGCGCGCAGCCGGTGGAAGGCCTCGGAGGCGTGCACCTTCAGGCGCAGCAGCCGGGTGAGCCCGTCGAGCGCCCGGCCGAGCACGGCGGCGGCGCGGTCCCAGTAGAGGGCGACGGCCACGATGAGGCAGAGCACCAGGATGGAGATCGCGCCCGTCCAGCCCGCCCTGACGAACGCCGGGTCGAGCACCTCGCCCGCCATGAGCAGCGCGATGATGCCCACGGCCGGCAGGATGAACCTGAACAACGTGTTCCAGATGCCGCTGACCAGCGTCATCACCACGATGGGCCGGTTGGCGAAACCCCAGCCCCTGGTCATGGCGAGCGACAGCGCCACCCCGACCGCGCCGCCGAACGGCAGCAGGTTGCTGACCGCGCTGCCCGCCGCGTTGAGCGCCAGGCCCTGGAGGTTGTTCAGCCCCGGCAGCGAGTTGGTCAGCACGAACGTGTACGCCAGCAGGCTCAGCAGCCACAGGGCCGTCATCAGCGCGATCTGGCCGAAGCTGAGCGCCCCGAAGACCGCGCCGATCTCGCGCCAGGAGACCGGCTTGCCGGTGAGCGCGTGCACGATCTGCGGCAGGTAGACCACGAGCAGCACGGCCAGCCCGAGCGACAGGACGGACAGGGCGATCTGGAGCGGCTTGTTCTTCATCGCCCACCAGTCTGACGGGTCGCCGGAGCCGGCACGTCACCCTCAGGTGCTACTTCGGCCATGGGTCGAAAGGGTGAGTGAGACGAGTGCCGGGGGGCAGGTCGCGGCGTACGAACCACTCGGTGCCGAAGACCAGGCGGTAGAGCGGGCCGGGGACCTTCAGCATGACGGCGAGGGTGCGGTCGCTGTCGCCGCCGCTGGCCTGGGACGCGTGCGCGGCCATCGAGGCGCGCTTCTGCCGGGCGTAGCGGCGGACGTTGACCCGGTGGGTGATCGTGTCGCTCGCCGAGTACGCGCTCTCGAACGTGCGCACGTCGAACTCCGGCGGGAACTTGTACACCCGGCCCGCCATGCGCAGCAGCCGCACCAGCGGGTCGCGGTTGACCGTCGCCTCCAGGACGATCTCCGTGCCCGCGATCTGCGCCGCCCGCTTGCCCACCCGGTGGACCTGCACGTGGTCGGGGTGCCCGTAGCCGCCGGCCGGGTCGTAGATCGACAGCAGGTCGGCCTTCTCCTCCTCCAGGATCGCCGCGAGGGCCCTGGCCGCCGCCTCGGTGTCGGCGTCGATGAAGGCGTTGTCGGGCCGCTCCTCGGCGACGCCGCCCTTGGGGCTGAGCCCGGAGTCGCCGTAGCCCAGGCACTCGACGCGGGCGCAGCCGAGCAGCGCGGCCGACTCGTAGAGCTCCTTGAGCCTGGTCTCGCGCAGCTCCTCGCCGGGGCCGATCTCGGCCAGGCCGCGCTCGCCGGCGGTCGCGACCACGAGCACCACGCGGTGGCCCTCGGCCGCGAGCATCGCCATGGTGCCCGCCGTGAGCAGGGCCTCGTCGTCGGGATGGGCGTGGAAGAAGACCGCGGTACGTGGAGGCACACGCCCAGATTAGTCTGGGAGGGGTGCGGATCTTTCACGTGAGTGACTGTTACCTGCCGCGACTCGGGGGGATCGAGGTCCAGGTGGCCGACCTGGTGCGGGCGCAGCGCGAGGCCGGGCACGACGTGGTCGTGGCCACGGCGACCAGGGGCGAGGCGCTGCCGGGCGTGCGCAGGGTCGTCGCCAGGATGCCGTTCGACCTGCCGGTGCATCCGTTCGGAGTGGGGCATCTCACTCGGGGCATCTCCGTCGTCCGGCCCGACGTGGTGCACGTGCACACCGGCGCGGTCTCGCCGTTCGCCTGGATGGGGGTGCGGGCGGCGCGGCGGGCGGGGGTGCCGTGCGTGGTCACCGTGCACAGCATGTGGGACCCGGTCACGCGGGGGCTCTACCGGCTGCTGCGGCTGGCGTTCGGCTGGCAGCGCTGGGGGCTGGTGGCCACCACGGTGAGCACCGCGGCGGCGGTGCCCATCAGGGCGGTGGCCGGGCCCGGCGTGCCGGTGCGGGTGGTCTCCAACGGCCTCGACCTGTCGGGCTGGGCGCCCGCCCCCGGCGTGCCGGCCGGGCGGGCGGAGGTGCACGTGGTGGCCGTCGGCCGGCTGGCGCCGCGCAAGCAGCCCGTACGGCTGCTCAGGCTGCTGCGGGCGGCGCGGGCGCGGGTGCCCGCCGCGATCCCGATGCGCGCCACGATCGTCGGCGACGGCCCCGCGCGCGCCCGCATGGAACGTTTCCTGGCCGAGCACGGCATGACCGGCTGGGTGTCGCTGCCGGGCCGCTATTCGCGCGAGCAGATCGCCAAACTGCTGGAGTCGGCCGACGTCTTCGTGGCCCCGGCGCCCCGGGAGTCGTTCGGCATCGCGGCGCTGGAGGCGCGGGCGGCCGGCGTGCCGGTGGTGGCCAGGGCCCAGAGCGGCGTCGCCGACTTCGTCAAGGACGGCACCGAGGGGCTGCTCGGCCGCACCCTGGACGACCTGGCCGGGGCGGTGGCGCGGCTGTGCTCCGACGCCGGGCTGCGCCGGGAGATCGCCGCCCACAACCGCTCGACGCCGCCCGTCGCGGGCCCGTGGGCCGGGGTGCTGGAGGGGTTCGACCGGGCCTACGAGCAGGCGATCGCGCGTTAGGCCAGGCCGCCCCTGCACAGCGTGTACTCCGGCGCGGCGAAGTCGCCGCCCTGCGGGGTGTCGTCGGTGAAGAAGGCGGCCGGCGTGCCGGTGACGCGGGCGGCGTACGACTCGGCGTCGTCCTCGGGCTCGTAGCCGAGCTCGGGGGAGAGCAGCCAGAAGCGGCGGGCGTTGGCCGAGACGGCGTAGGCGGCCAGGAAGCGCAGGCCGGGCGTGGTGACGGCGGCGTGCACGAACCCGGCGCAGTCGCGCGGGCTCAGCCAGGTCGCCAGGTGGCGGACGTCCTTGGGCTCGGGCTCCAGGCTGCCGATGCGCAGGCAGACCACTTCGAGGCCGAACTTGTCGGCGTACAGGCGGCCGAGGGCCTCGACGGCGGCCTTGCTGACGCCGTACAGGCCGTCGGGGCGCGGCGGCAGGTCGGGGGAGATCGTGGCGGTGGCCGGGTACATGCCGGTCAGGCGGTTGCTGCCGGCCAGCACCACGCGCGGCACGCCGGCCAGCCGGGCCGCCTCCAGCACGCGGTGGGTGGTCAGCACGTTGCCGTCGAGCAGGTCCGGCAGGGGCGCCTCGTCCGGCACCCCGGCCAGGTGCACGATCGCGTCGGCGCCCTTGACCAGCGCCACGGTCTCGGCCAGGTCCGACAGGTCGGTGCGGACGGCCTCCTCGCCCGGCCCGGCCTCCATGGGCGCCCGGTCGGCCAGGACGAGCCTGGTGGCGGACCGGCGGAGCCGCTCGCGTACGGCACCGCCCACCATCCCGGCTGCGCCGGTGAGCACGATCATCTTCATGCCGACATTGTGCGGCATCGGGCCGATGCGGTCAGTTGCGCCGGAGAACGACGTACCCGTCGCGTTCGAACACCTTCGTGTACCCCTCGGTCTGGAGCTGCTCGACCCGGTTGCGCTGGTCGTCGGCGGAGCCGAAGGGGAACTCCCAGCGGGCGGTGTCGGCCACGATCCACGGCGCGCCGCGCGGGGCCGCGCTCCACAGCAGGACGGTGGTGCGCGAGGACAGCGCCGGGCCCACGGAGTTGACCGCCTCGACCGTCACCCCCGAGGGCACCCTGCTCACCGCCTCGGCCGCGGCGGCGGCCTTGTCCTCCTTGTAGAAGGCCGGATGGTAGAGCTGGTCGAGCGCGAACCTGGGCACCAGGGTGAGAGCGACGGCGCAGGCCGCGGCGGCCCAGGCCAGCTTGAGCCCCTGCCGGTCGGCGCGGCCGGTCCAGCGCAGCAGCCTGGCCAGGCCGTCCACGCCGGCGCAGAACAGGATCACCACGGTGAACGCGCTGTACTGGAAGTCGGCCTGCCACCACTGGGGACGGTCGGACAGCAGGCGTTCGAGCACGTGCGGCAGCGCCGCCAGCGACAGCGGCGACAGCAGGCACAGCAGCAACGTCGGCCAGGCCAGCAGGAACAGGGTGTCGACCTTGGCCTCGTCGCTGAAGGGCAGCAGCAGGGTGGCGAGCGGGTCGCGCAGCATCGCCAGCAGCGCGGCGGGCGCGTCGGGGCCGAGGTGGCCGTAGGCCCAGAAGTCCTTGCTGTCGCCGCCGAAGGAGGTGATCAGCAGGCCCCGGACGAGCACGACGGCCCCCGCGCCGACCAGCGCGCACACGAGGCCGCGCAGGCGGTCGCCGACGACGAACAGGTACAGCCCCGCCCCGATCACCAGGAGCCCCATGTCCTCCTTGACGAGCAGGAGCCCGAGCATCGCCAGGAACGCCGGCAGCACGCGTCCGGCGTGGTAACGCTCGATCATGATCGCGGTGAGCAGCGGGACGAACATCACCTCGTGCGCGTCGAAGGCGACGGCCTGGGCGATCGGCCACGACAGCGCGTACGCCACGGCGACCAGGTAGGCGGGCCCGGCGCCCAGCACGCGGCGGGTGAACAGCCACAGGAACGGGATCGCCCCCGCGAACAGCAGCGCCTGGGCCACGATGAGCGACTCGGGCCCGTCGTGCACCCAGTAGAACGGCGCCAGCAGCGCGTAGATCGGGGAGAAGTGGTCGGCGAGCTGGAGGTAGTCCGTGCCGCGCTCGTGGAAGACGCCGAGCACCGGCACGTACGGCGGCCGGAAGCGGGCGTAGTTGCGCACCGCCTGGTCCACGATCACCAGGTCGAACGTGGTCGCCCGGAAGGTGGCCAGCTTGACCAGCCCGAGAACGGCGTACGCCACCGCGGCGAGCAGCGCGATCGCGCCGACCCGCACGCGGTGGCGGAAGAGCACTCTGGCGGGGAGTGCGGTGCCTGCCGGAGGCCGTGCGATCACCGTTTCGTCGGTCACGGCAGCAAGCGTAAGGGGATCATCCGGTCCTGTCCGTACCCCGTACCGGCGGACCGGATGAGGCGGTCACCGCGCCGGCCTGCCCCCCGCAGGCGGTGCGGCGACCGCGGACCGGTCAGGAGCAGGCGGCGGTGATCTTCGAGGTGAAGCCGCTCATCTTGCCGCTGAACTCGGTCGTCTTGCTGATGTCGCCGCTCTGCAGGCTCTCGAAACCGGCGGCGAAGTCGTTCAGGGCGGCCGCGACGTCGCCGTCGTACTTGCCGGCGAGCTCCTTGGTCTTGGCGGCGGCGGCCTTGGAGGCGTCCCCGACCGCCGCGGCGTCCGTGGCGTTCTTCGTGATGGCGCCGCTCCACTCGGTGGTGATCTTCGAGAGCTCGTTGACGGCGGTGTTGCAGTCAACGGCCTGGCCGACACCGCAGGCGGTGGACAGAGCGGCAAGGGAGATCGTCGCGACTGCGAGGGCGAGTCGGCGAGGGGGAGTCATTTTTGGTGCCCTTCGTTGGTTTTCCGTACGAGGAGGACATTAGCGATCTCTGGTTGATCCCCGCTTGCACGCCACTAACATTCCGGCCGTCAGGTGGGTGTAAAACCGCGCAACAGCCCGTGGACGACCTCCTCGGCGTCGGGCATGGGCAGGTCGAGCAGCCCGCGGTAGGTCACCAGGCCGGCGAACAGGTCTGTGAGGAGGTCCAGGTCGGCGTCCGGGGACAGCTCGCCGCGGTCGATCGCGCGCTCGTAGACGACCCGCGAGCGCCGCATCCGGGTGCGCATGCCGGTGCGGACGATCTCGGCTACGGCGGGGTCGCGGCCGGCCTCGCCGTACATCTGCCTGGTCAGGCGGGCGACGCCCGGGTGGCCCCACAGGGCGAGGGTGTCGGAGACCACCACGCGCAGGTCGCCTTCGAGCGAGCCGGTGTCGGGGACGGCGACGTGCGTGTCCATGAGCCCGCCGATTGATTCGAGCAGCATGTCGCGTTTGGTGGCGTAGCGCCGGAACACGCTCGCCCTGCCCACGCCTGCCGCTTTGGCGACGTCGTCCATGGTGAAGTCGAGGCCGTGGGAGAGCAGCAGCTCGGTGGCGGCCTGCCTGATGCGGTGGTCGACCGTGGGATCGGGCTTGCGGCCGCGCGCGGACATTGTGATACTCCCAGTATCTGATACTTGCAGTCTCTTAAAGTGGGGCTTCTATGAGGGTAATCGTGGCGGGGGCCGGGGTGGCGGGGCTCGCGGCGGCGCGCGGGCTGCTGAACGCGGGTCACGACGTCGAGGTGTACGAGCAGGCGCCCGAGCTGCGCACGGCGGGCGGATCGGTGACCCTCTGGCCCGGCAGCACGGCCATCCTCGACGAGCTCGGCGTCGGGTACGCGGGCCTGGGACGGCGGCTGGAGACCATGGAGTCGTGGGCCGACGACGGCCGCCGGCTGGTCACCGTCGATCTCACCGCGGCCGAGCGGCGCTACGGGCATCCGTGCGTGCATGTGGCCCGGCGCGAGCTGGTCGAGGCGCTGTCGGCGGGCCTGCCCGTCGTCTACGGCGCGGGCGTCGAGCACGCCGAGCCGGAACGGGCGCAGGCGCGGCTGACAGGCGGCCGTACCGTGCGCGGCGACCTGCTGGTGGGGGCCGACGGCCGCAGGTCGGCGGTGCGCCACGCCTTGTGGGGGGAGGACCCGGCCGCGTTGAGCGGCTGGGTCACCTGGCAGGGCTTCACCACCGCGCCGACCTCGTTGACGCACTCCCGCCGGGCCGTGATGATCGCCGGACGGCGGGAGCTGTGCGGGCTGATCCCGGCCGGGGCGGGCCGGTTGTTGTGGTGGTTCGACGTCCAGGCGTCGCCCGGGGGGCCGTTCTGGCAGGACGACCCCGACATCGTGCCGCGGCTGCGCGAGCGGTTCGGCGGCTGGGCCGACCCGGTGCCCGCGGTGCTGGAGACGATGGAGGACGTCGGCTTCTTCCCGCACCACCGGCAGGCGATCCCCCGGGTCTGGGGCAGGGGCCCGACCACGCTGGCCGGGGACGCGGCCCACACCATGCCGCCCACCATGGCCCAGGGCGCCAACCAGGCCCTGGAGGACGCCTGGCTGCTGACCCGCTCGGCCGGCGGCGACCTGCGCGCGTACGAGCGGGCCAGGGCGCGGATCGCGCGGCGTCCCGCCATGATCGCCGGCACGGAGGTGACCAACCGGCAGCGCTCGTTCGCGGGCCTGGTCCCCGACTGGATGGCGACCAGGATGCACATGGCGTCGCTGCGCAGGTTCAGCACCTACCTCTTGACAGCCTCGTGAAGGCCGCCGGACGATGTCGCATATAGAGCAACTCGGTGCGTAATACGCAACAAGGGGTGTCGGTTGACCACCACGTCGAGCTTGATCTCCACGCTTCCCGGCCGCTCCTACACCGACCCCGACCTGTTCGCCGAGGAACAGGCCAAGATCTTCGAGAGCATGTGGTTCTGCGCCGTGCGCGCCGGCGACCTGCCGAAACCGGGCGCGTTCCGGACCGTCCAGGTGGGCACGGAGAGCGTGCTCGTGGTGCGCGGGCGGGACGGGCTGCTGCGCGCCTTCCTCAACGTCTGCCGCCACCGCGGCGCGCGGCTGTGCGTGCAGGAGCGGGGCGAGGTCAGAAGGACGATCAGGTGCGCCTACCACGCCTGGTCCTACGACCTGGACGGCAGGCTGGCCGCCGCCCCCAACCTGGCGAAGATGCCCGACATCGACCGCGTCGAGTACGGCCTGGTCCCGGTGAGCCTGCGCGAATGGCTGGGGTACGCCTGGGTGTGCCTGGCCGACGAGCCGCCGTCCTTCGAGGACACCGTCACCGCCGCGGCCACCGAACGCCTGGGCGACCCGGCCGCCATCGAGAACTACCACGTCGACCGGCTGGCCCTGGGCCGCCGCGTGGTCTACGACGTCAAGGCCAACTGGAAGCTGGTCGTCGAGAACTTCATGGAGTGCTACCACTGCGCCACGATCCACCCCGAGCTGGTGGCCGTGCTGCCCGAGTTCGCCGGCGGGTACGCCGCCCAGTACTACGTGGGCCACGGCGCCGAGTTCGCCGAGCGCGTCGAGGGCTTCACCGTGGACGGCGGCGCGGGCTTCGGCCGGCTCCCCGACGTGGCCCCGGAGCAGGACCGCCGCTACTACGCGATCACCGTCAAGCCGCAGGTGTTCGTCAACCTGGTGCCCGACCACGTGATCCTGCACCGGATGTTCCCCATGGCCGCCGACCGCACGGTCGTCGAGTGCGACTGGCTCTACCACCCCGACGTGGTAGCCTCGGGGGCCGACCTGACGCCGTCGGTCGAGCTGTTCCACCGGGTCAACGAGCAGGACTTCGACGCCTGCGAGCGGACCCAGCTCGGCATGGGGTCACGCGCCTACCGGGCGGGCGGCGTGCTGGTGCCGAGCGAGCACCACATCTCGGCCTTCCATCAGTGGGTGAACCAGCGCCTGCGCGGATAGCGCACCCGCAGGCCGCCGTACTTGGCCCGGCCGCCGACCACCAGGTAGAGGACGCCGGGCCGCCGCCTGCCCGGCACGTCGCCGACGACGGTCTGGCCCCAGTCGGTGCGGAAGGCGTCCACGTTCACCACGGCGCCCTCCGGCACGGTGATCCTTGCGGAGCCGTAGTCCAGGTCGAGTTCGAGGTCGACGACCGGGTGGGGGATGACGGCCCGGGACAGGTCGAGGTCGACGCCGCCGTACTTGGAGGAGATCCGCAGCCGCCGCGGGACGGCCCAGTCACCCGAACGGCGCACGTGCCCGCTCTTGGACTCCAGCTCGACCACGTCGTCGGCCGGGGCCGCCGGGGCGGGCAGATCGGTGGTCAGGCCGAGCAGGTCGCCGTAGGTCCTGGCGGTGAGCGCCAGCCCGAGCCGGTCCTCCAGCTCGGGACGCGTCAGGCGGCCCTCGGCGAAGGCGTGCTGGAGCCGCTCCGCCGCGCGCTCCCGGTCCTCGTCGGAGACCCGCATCTGCATTTCCGACATGTCCCGAGCATAGGTTCGCGGCGGTCAGAACGGGAGGCGTCGCCCGGAAGGGGTCCGCAGATCGAGGTGGGAGTACCGGCGCCCCCGCGGGGGCCTGCGCACGAGCTGAAGTCGCTTCACGCCCTGTAAATACCCATTTGATTGTCTAAGAGTCCTCATGCGGAGGTACCGTGTGCCTGATGTCGGCGGACCCTTTCGTGCATCCGGCCCTCTTCTACCGAGGTGACCCGGAATATGTGGCTGCCACCACGGCTTTCGTGCGCGAGGGGCTGGCCGCCGGGGAGCCCGTGGCGGTGGCCGTGCCCGCCGCGAACCTCGCCAAGATCGAGGCTGGGCTGGGCGCCGACGCGGCCCGGGTGACCATGCTCGACATGGGCGTGGCGGGCCGCAACCCGGGGCGGATCATCCCGGCCGTGCTGCGGGCCGTCGCCGACCGGCATCCTGACGAGCACGTACGGATCATCGGCGAGCCGATCTGGCCCGGCCGCTCGGCGACCGAATACCCGGCCTGCGCCCAGCACGAGGCACTGATCAACCTGTCGTTCGCGGGGCGGCGCGTCACGATCCTGTGCCCGTACGACCTGGCGGGGCTGACGCCC
>NZ_JBSFGJ010000058.1:0-32497 GCF_053596515.1 Nonomuraea sp. NPDC001684 | reverse complement strand
CCTGACCGGGCGGTGACGCGCGGCCTGCCACCGGCGGGCCGCGCCGTCAGGTCTGGAACGCGGCGACTAGCGCTGCTTGAGCCGGAGGGCTTCCTTGCGGGCCTCCGCCTGGACGGTGCGCTCCCGCTCCAGCCAGTCGGGGTTCTCCGCCTTCAGCGCGTCGATCTCGGCGGTCGTGAGCGGCTCGGTGATCCCGGCCCGCAGCAGCCCCGAGATGGAGACGCCGAGCTTGGCGGCCACGACCTGCTTGGGGTGCGGCCCGTTACGACGCAGGTCGGCGAGCCACGCGGGCGGCTTGGCCTGCAGCTCGTTCAGCTCGTCCCTGGAGACGACGCCCGCCTGGAACTCCGCGGGCGTGGCCGAGAGGAGGACACCCAGCTTCTTGGCCGCCGTCTCGGGCTTCATCGTCTGGATGCTCTTCGGTTTGGACGAGGTCATGCCCCCAAGCCTAGCCAGTCGGGACAGCGTCCCCGACATCGATACCCTGAGGACGTGACTGACGAGAGCGGCGAAGACTTCCGGCTGGCGTACGCGCCCGGCGTGACCCCCGCCAAGTGGGCCGGCGTCTGGGCCGAGAGGCTGCCCGACGTGCCGCTCACGCTGGTCACGGCCCCCACCCCCGAGGCGCTGGCCCTCCTGCGGGGCGGCGGGGCCGACGCCGCGTTCGTCCGGCTCCCGATCGACCGCGAGGGCCTGAGCGCGATCCCCCTCTACGTCGAGACCACGGTGGTCGTGGTGCCGAAGGACCACGCCGTGGCCGCCGCCGACGAGGTGACCCTCGCCGACCTGGCCGACGAGGAGATCTTCCATCCCCTCGACGACGCCATCGAGTGGGCGTCGCGGCCCGGGCAACCGGCCTTCACCCGTCCCGCCACCACGGCCGAGGCGGTCGAGATGGTGGCCGCCGGCACCGGCCTGCTCCTGGTCCCCCAGTCGCTGGCCCGCCTCCACCACCGCAAAGACCTCACCTACCGCCCGGTCACGGACGCGCCCCAGTCCCAGGTCGCCCTGGCCTGGCCCACCGACGCGACCACCGACCTGGTGGAGGACTTCATCGGCATCGTGCGCGGCCGCACGGTCAACAGCTCCCGCGGCCGCGCTCCCGCCGCCCCTCAGGAGAAGCAGGCACGACGCCAGCCCCCCAAGCCCGCCGCCCAGAACCGCGCCGGTCGCCGCGCCGCGCCGACGAGCCGCAAGAAGAAGGGCCCGCGTCCCCGCTGACGGCGGCGTCCCGGCGACCGGACAGGGGCTTGACGGCGGCGACGGTGCGGCTACTTTCTCTTAAGAAGCTTTCCTAAGAGTGCACTGCCTGACGACCCACTGGAGGTCAGCACATGCGCGCGAGAAAGCACTTGACCCTCCCCCTCGCGACCGTCCTCGCGACCGTCCTCACCAGCGTCGCCCTCTTCGGCGCCGCCTCCCCCGCGCACGCCTCCCCCACCGGCTGCACCACCGGCCGGGACGGCAAGACCGCCTGGGCGTACTGCGGCGGCGGTTCCGGCAACTACGCCGTGGTCATCCGCGTCACCCATCCGGATCCCACGGTGGGCTCGTGGCCGGAGGTCGGCCCCTGCGTCTCCCCCGGCCAGCGGTCGGAGTACACGCCGTACCACAACATCCCGTTCACCGTCACGGGCATCACCTACTGCTGAACCCGCACGGGCCGGGCGGCCGGTCTCCTTCGCCTACGTGACGATGAGACCGGCGTCCGCCAGCACGGACATGAACAGTCCCCCGCACAACAGCGCGACGGGCCACACCCTCTGGTGAGGGCGACCAGGATTCCGGCGAGGAGTGCCAGCAGAGCGACGATGGTGAGGGCGTCCATGTGCGTGTTCCTGCCCGTAGGGGGTGGTCTCAGGCGCCGGGGGTCAGAGCTGGCCGAGCTTGGGGATGATCTCGCTGAGCACCCAGAGCGCCAGACCGAGTGCGAGCAGGTTGACGCGCGCGCCGCCGATGTTGAAGGCGGACAGGACGAAGCAGGCCAGGGCGAGGATGAGCAGAATGAGAGTGATCATGCCGTGTTCCACTTCTGTAGCCGGGGTGGTCGCACAGCGCTACCCGTGATCATCCGATGTAGGCATGACCGGCGAGTCGGAGGAAGTGGATCGCGGTGTTGGCACGGCAGCCGATGCGTTCGTAGACCGGCTGCCCGGCCGGCGTGGCGTGCAGCACCAGCCGCCGGTGCCCGCTCCGCCTGCCGCCTTCGTGGATCGCCTTGCGGGTGACGGCCTCGCCGTACCCCTTGCGCATCTCCTCCGGCAGGGTGGCGACCAGCGCCAGGAAGATGGAATGCGGCCCGGCGACGGTGGCGGCGCAGGTCACGGGCCGTCCGTCGCGGTATCCGAGGTAGGCGTGCACGTCGCCGCGCCACAGTTGCGAGCCGGCCAGGGCGAGCCTGCCCGCCTCGGGCGGCATGCCGTAGGCGCGTGCGTTGATGTCGCCGTACGCGGCGAGGTGCTCCTCGTTCTCCACCCGCCGGAACTCCAGGTCCGGATGATCCGGCTCGGGCACGGCCAGGTCGCCCGCCATGCCCCGGCCCGAGAACGCCGGCTCCAGCCCGGCCTCGGCCGCGCGCCGGAACAGGCTCTGGCGCGCCTGGGGGCTCAGCAGATCCTCGAAGACCCACAGATATCCGCTTTCGGACCTGCCCCTCATGAAGGACGCCGCCCGCGCGAGCCGCTCGCCGAGCGCGTCCGCGGGGATGCCCGTACCGGCCAGGGTCACGGTGTTCCAGAAGCCGAAGGGGCTGTCGGCCCACATGTGCACGACGCCGTCGTCCGTACCGATCCGGCCGCCTCTGTCCCGTACCAGCTCGCTCCAGACGGCGACGAGATGATCCCTGGACTCCACGGCCTCTTCGAGCGACGACACAACCGGCCCCTTCCCCGAGGAGACACCACGAGCGACCCAAGCGGATCGTACGACGCGGAACCCCCGGCCGAGCCACTATCCATGATGACCTTCCCTGCGGTACCCGGCTGTGCTTCCCTTAGGGGTGGCGACCGAAGGGTGGTATCTCGAAGAGATGAAGCGCGATGACTCCCGCTCCATCAACGCCTTGCGCGCCACGTCCCAATTCGCCGCCTTGGAACCGATCTGGGCCGGCATCAGCTCCACCATGCAGCTCCGGGCCCTGCTGGTGTTCGGGGCGCTCTTCAACGAGCGGGTCTACGTGCATGACACGCAGCTCGTGGACAACCCCCGGGTCGTGGGCGACTTCAGCAGGTCGGACCTGCGGGAGAACAACTTCTACCGCCTGCTCAGAGATCTCGTCGCGGGAGGCGTCGTCGCGGTCGGGCTCCGCGCCCACAACTACCTCTACCAGGAGGACCGGCTCGACCCCTGCGACTCTCTGGCGGACGTCCTGGACAGCTGGAAGCGGAACAGCCCCGACGGGAAGGGATGGGTCGTCTCGCCGGTCTCGGCCGCCCGCGACCGCATGATCAGGGAACTCGACGGCGTTCTCGCCGGAGACGGTTCCGTCGTCGTCCGCTACGACTATGTCACCGCCAAGGACGACTTCATGCGGCAGGTCCGCGAGGCCGCCAACTCGCCTGACTCCGTCCTGACCGGCCTGCTGTCGGCGCAGCCGATCGAACTGAGAAGACGGTACGACGACATCCTGTCGAGGCCGCGGTTCTCCCACACTCCCATCTTCGCGCTGCTCCACGACTCCGGACTGCCGGTGAGCAGCGAGCTGATCCAGATCCACGGCCTCTTCGACGAGACCGCGCACGCCCGCGCGTTCAACGCGAGGATCATGGGCTCGGACTGGAACTCCGGGGAGGCCACCGGCCTCGCCGAGGCCGTCCTCACCGGTGCGCAGCATGCGCCCAGCCGGCCGGATCCTCAGTTCGACGTGCGGGAGCTCGTCGAGACGGCCTATCGGATGGTCGAGGGTCCGCCGCCCGACCTGCTGGCCATGCTCCGTTTCGAGGAGATCGTCGAACTGCGCCAACAGGCCAGGGAGCTGTTCGAGATCCAGTCCTACCTCGAAGTCTCGAACGCCCATGACGCGGACGACGTGCTGGCCGCGGCCCTGGCCGACTGCGCCGCCGACTACTGGCAGCGCATCTGCGACCACATCCGGGCGACGCGTCCTCATCTGGCGGTCAAACCCACGAAGCTCGGCATCTTCCTGCGCAGGAAGATGCCCGGACTGGCGAAGGTCGCCGAACGGTTCGCGATGACCGGCCTGTCGACGCTCACCGAAGTGGCGGTCAACGCGGTCCCGCTGGTCGGGGGCCTGCTGGGCGAGGAGGCGAAACACAGCATGCTGCGGCGGGCCAACCTGGAGTTCGTCTTCTTCACGGACTCCTCGCGCATGCGGGAACTCAGGAGCTACTACCCGCACCGAAGCTGGATCTCCTCCGACGCGAGAACGATCACACGTGGGTGAGCGCGGAACACCTCCCCGGGAGTCCTGATGTCGACGACGCCTTCCCTCTCGCAGCGCGACGGACTGACCTGGGCCCTCCGGCCCGCCAGCGGTGACCGCGTCGGTCCGGGGCCGCACGAGCAGGACATCTGGCGCCTCCTGCAGTCCTTCGCCGAGCCGGGCTCGGCCTTCCTCGACGTCGGCGCCCACGTCGGCCACTACGCCTTACGGATGGCCAGGGCCTTCACGAAGGTCATCGCCGTCGAGCCGAACCCGGTCGCACTGCGCGCGCTGCACCACAATCTGCAGCTCAACGAGATCGGCAATGTCGACGTCCACCCGGTGGCCGCGCACGACTCCGGAGCACGACTGCGACTTTGGGACCCCTACCACGTCACCGCCGGCCCCTGCACCCGTACGCTCGCCGCCGGCGAGCCGGCGACCATCCCCGCCGACTGCGTCACTTCCACCCTCCACCACGGCGAGGAGGGGTACGGCGCGTTCCTCGGTGAGGCCGACGGCCTGCCGATCGACGTCATGGCCTCCCGGTCCCGGGAGAGGATCCGGCTGGTCAAGATGGACATCGAGGGTCATGAGGGGAGGGCGCTGGCGGGTGCGGCGGAGACGATCGCCCACCACCAGCCGGCGCTGCTGATCGAGATGCACGACTCCATGTACGGCGCACACATCAGGGAGGAGGTGATCGAGCAGCTCACCCGGCACGACTACGCCTGGTGCGACTTCTCGCTCTACCAGCGATCGAAGATGACGCGGTCGGACATGTGCCCCTACATCTACGCCGAGCCGGTCAGCACGCGGCGGATGCGGGACGTCCGCGACTTCGCCGTCCGGGCGAACGAGGGCGCGGCGTCACGCTGGGTGACGACTCCGTGAGACGGTCAGGATCACCAGGCTCATCTCCTCGTGCCGCACCCAGCACAGGGCCTCGAAGTCGCCTATCTCCGCCTTGAGCAGCCCCGCTTCCTTGTCGATCGTGCGCAGCAGACCCGAGTCGAGGTCGGTGGAGAGATACTCCAGGCCGTCGAGGACGAACGTGGCGGCCATCGGCTCCGCGGCGTGCACGGCACGGATCTGCCGCACCGCCGATGACGAGAGCTGGATCTCGTAGTAGCCCTTCATGAGGCAAGCTCACGGCGCAGGTCGCTGAGCCGCATCGTCTCCATGCCGGCTTCGAGCTCCGCGATCAGCCTGAGCCCCGACAGCCGGTCAGCGGCGTCCTGGGCCTCATTGAGCAGGTCGACGCCGGCGGCGGCCACCTCGTAGGGCACCACCGCGGCCACGAGGCGACCGTCCTGCTCCAGCAGGACGACCTCTCCCGCCGCCGCCTGGTCAATGGCTTCCTGGACGGCGGCCGCGGTGGCGGGGATCCGCAACGTGCGATTTCGCATGGCAGGTGGCTCTCCGTTCACGGACTGCGCAGCCCCTTCGGCTTAAGAGCCCTTACCCCGGGGACCTCCACCACAATACTTCGCCGCCGCTACGGAGAAGTCGCAGTCAGTGCACATCGACGTGCCGATCGGAGAGCGTTCCCGCCCGGCCCGTGCCGCATCCGCTCCTTGCCGCTGACCAGCCCCGGCTCGCCCGGCCTCGGATCAGGACTTCAGCTTCAGCCTCTTCCTCGACGCGCCCGGGAACACGACGACCAGGTGCTCCTCCCCCGCCTCACCGATCCGCACGTGGACACGGAGCCGGTAGCGGCCCTTCCCGGCGATCGCCAGGTTCGGCATCGGGGCACCCGCCCCCACGTCGCCGCCGTCGGCCATCTCGGGCACCGCGAGCCGGCCGCCGCGGCTGACGACCGGCACCTCGTGGACCTGGTCCCACCCGGCCGTGCGCAGTGGCGGCGCGGCGCGGAGGGCCTTCACCGTGAGGCACAGATCGACGACGTCCTCGACGTGCCCGATGAGCACCGCGCCGCCGGCCACCCCGACGAGGGCGCCGTCTTCGTAGGACCGGGCCGTGGCCAGCTCCGGTACGCGAGGACCGCCTGGTCCGACGTGGTGTCGGGGAACATGGGCGGAGTTGCGCCGTCTGTGCTCCGCGCCCGGCACAGGAACACGGCGTCACGTTCCGCGGGCTTCACGTCACCGAAGCTGGGCCGGTCGTAGCACTCCGCCGACCCGGCGGTGTAGGTCAGGCGCGCGTCCTGCTCCGGATTGATCAGTACGACGGGCGACAGCACGGCCACGGCCGCCACCGCGACGCGGAACCCGCGCCGCCGGACGGACGGAAGATCCGCCGGGCGGCCCTCGGCGGGCAGCTCACGAGCGGTGGCCGCGATCCACACGGTGGTGACGAGCCCTGTCGCGTCCATCGCGATCACCATCGCCAGACCGCCACCGAAGGGTCCTCCGACGAGGAGGTTGAACGGGATCGCCAGCGCGTAACCGCCCACCGACGCCACCCCGGCGATCAGCGTGCCGCGGCTCCAGCGGCCGTCGCGCCACTGCCCGAGGACGGTGACGAGGGTCGCCAGCACTCCGCCCCCGATCAGGACCGCCTGGATGACGCCGCCCGGTCCGAGCTCCGGGAGGTCGAGGTCGTCGAGCAGGTCGTCGGCCGCCCCGGCCAGCTCGACCGCGAACAGCACTCCGGCCGCCCCGCGCAACAGGCGGGACCGCCACCGGATGACGAGCAGGTAGAGGACGTCGATCGCGGCCCACAGAACGAGCGTGAACGCCGCGTCGACCGCGTCCGGGAGCAGCGCCACCGGGTACCACAGCACGAGCGCGTGGGCCACCGCCAGGTACAACAGCCGGCGCAGCGCCCTCTCCCCGTGGTCCAGCGGCCCCCGTTCCGGGGTGCGCAGAATCAGCCACAGGAGCGCCGCCTTCACCAGGGCGGCCCCGAACAGCGCCAGACCGGCCGAGCCGTCGGACCCGTCGCCCGTGGAGAACTCGTCGAACGTCGGCGGCGACCACTCGGCGGCCACCCAGAGCCAGGCGTCGCCGAGCACCAGCCCCGCGACCGCCGCCAGAAGAATCAGACTTACTAATCCGATCCTGATAAACCGCCATAAATGTTCCGAAGACACGGGACGCGATCTTAGTGCGATCTTGGTACGGCACTGCTACACCGGCCGGCACGGCGGAACAAACGATGCCGTACCGGTGTCGGTCAGGCGCCCCTATTCACCGGCGATCTGATTTGATCATCACTGTTCGACCGGCATCGGCACGCACGGGAGACCGCCTTGACCGCAGACAGCCGCACCAGGAATTCACGCAGAACCGGGTACGTCATCGTCGTCATACTCGTTCTGCTCGCCTGTCTGGCCGAAGGCGTGCACCTGTTCGGCGGGCGCGCTGAACGCATGCGCGAGGTCTATGGCGGTGCCTTTCAGGTGGCGCATCCGGAGTACGACGTCATCGTGGGCCACGAGGTGGGTGTGGGCCCTCTGTCGATGGGCGTGACGGTCAGCACTTTCGAGATGCATCCGAGTCTGCGAGGTCGTCCAGCACACGAAGAGATAGTGACCGACGTGCTGGGCACGACCTCCGCTCCGGCCATGCCGGAGGCGATGATGAGCCCGTTGCTGCGCTCGTTCCACGGCGGCGAGGGAGTGGACGAGCCGGCCAAAAGCAAGGCCCGCCAGGCGATTGCGGCCCTGGGCAGGAATGACTTCTCCACCGCCGTCGTGGAACTGACCGCCCCCATGACCGAGAACGAGCTGACCACCACCTTGGACGTGCGAGGAATCCGATCGGACGCCGTGTTCCTGTTCCTCTCCCGATCGCGCGGGGACGCCGACAAACCGGTCTACTGGCGGTCGTGCGCGGTCTATGAAACCGAATGCGAGAACACTTCACCGATCGAGCTGTACAGACGTTGGGCGGCCAAGTTGCAGTGGACCGACGCACTGAACCTGAAGTCATTCGGGCTCGATCTCCGCCGTTTACGTCAGGCGGCACATGAAGGCAGGATCTATGGATTGGTCGTCTACGGACACTCGAAACCGGCACTCGCCGAGCTGATCGGAAAACCCGGAGTGCGCACGATCAAAATCGTTGGCTCATCTCGCAGAGGACCATGACCACCCCGCTCGGCGCCCCGCCTCAGAACGACAGCTTGAACCCGTCGTGACTGCGGACGAAGCCGAGAGAGTCGTAGAAACGATGGGCGTCGGTGCGTCGCTTGTTGCTGGTGAGCTGGACCAGGGTGCAGCCGCGGGCGCGTGCCCGCTCGATCGCCCAGGTGAGCAGTTCGCGCCCGAGCCCCGCCCCACGTCGATCGGCACGCACCCGGACCGCCTCGATCAGCGCCCGCTCCTGCCCGTGTCGTCCCAGGCCAGGGATGTACGTCAGCTGGAGGCAGCCGACGACCGTACCGTCTGCCCCGTCCATGACGATCATCTCGTTGCGCTCGTCGGTGTCGACGGCCTTGAAGGCTCGCTCGTACGCCTCGTCGACCTCAACGGTCCGGGGATCGACCACGGTGTCCTCATCAGCCAGGAGCGCGATGATCGCGGACAGATCCCGGCGCGTCGCAGTACGAATTGTCACGCCACAGAGCATGCCAGGCACCTGAGCCCCGTCGAGCACCACGCCGCCGCCGTTGACGCAGAGATCGGGAAGAGCTCCCGCACCGGCTGATGCCCCGTTGACGGCACGAAGCTCCGTTGCCGCAAATGGAAACGGGGCTGCCCCCTGACGTTTGTCGTCCCGCTGGCTGAGCCAGACGTCTTCCCGGCTCAAGCCTCGCCATGAAATGATCCACTGCGGTTGGATCCACGTAAGGACTGGCATGTCTCCCAGAGCGATGGCGTTTGTCGCCTTCCTGTTAATCGGCTCGGGCATTCTCACCGGCCTGATGTCCGTCACGTCAGGCGGTGAATCCTGCGGCTCGGCATTTGTCGGAGTCACCTGGGCGCAACTCGATCCGTCCTCCGCCTTGGCCGACAGGCTGCACCATTTGGACAACTGCACAGACCTGCGGAGCCTCGTCAGGATTCCCGCGACCGTACTGATCGCTGCGGGTGGGGCCACGTTGTTCGCCGCCTTCCTTTCACGGCGACGCGTATCCCTTTCACGCGGATAGAGTGGCCAACCGCCAGAAGGGCACCTTCCAGCGTGCTCACGGATGTTCTATGCGATCACGAGGACCGCCTTGCGATCACACAACCAACCACACCGTCGCAGACGCGCTGGATTGCCGGCTGACCAACGGGCGCCCACGTTGGCCCCGGCGGAACCCGTCCCGAAGGCGGCCGCGAGCGGTCGGGATCACAGAAATTCGCCGAACCTACCAGTCGTACATCGTGGAGTTCTACAAGCGATACGACTTCGGAAACAGCCGCGAGAATCGCGGCCCGGACCCCGAGTTCGAGACCCCCAGACCCACAGGATGCGCGGTGCGGTGTCATGTCGGAGTCGCCTCCGCCCTGGAGCCTGAAATTACGCGATTGCAGGACTTGAACGGTCCTGTCGTGTAACGGCGCAAACCGCACACGCTGTCGACGCGTCTTACGCACGCACCCCTACTCCCTCAGGAGCCCCGCATGGCGTATCCCGGCCCGCAGGACCAGGACGGCCAGCCGTATCTCCACCAGCCGTCACAGCCGTACGGGCAGTACCCTCAGCAGCCGCCTATGCCAGCACCGGCAACGCACAACTGGATAGGCGTCGTCGGCCTTTGCCTCGGCATCCTCGCCCTCCTGCTCGACGTGACCATGGTGTTGGCCCGCGTCGGGATCTGGGTGTCGTTAGTCGCCATCTTCATGTCGGGGTTGGGCATGTCCCACACTCGCGCCGGGACAGCCACCAATCGAACCTTGTCGATCGTCGCGATGATCCTCAGCTGGACGGCGTTGGAGCTGTCCATCGCCGTCCAGTCCGTCTGGCACTCTTTCTAAGCACCGACGGGACCTCCAGGTAGACGCGGAACAGCAGCCCCGTAGAGCTCGCTGTGCAGGCGTGGCACCGCCTCGGGGGTGGAAGCCTCATACCTGCCCCCGCTTTTCGGGTCGACCGTCTCGGAGAGGGCCAGCCCACAGCCAGGGCACGCGAAGATCGCAAAGAGTCCACGCACCGGCCGATGGCACGCTAATGGCACGAAGCCCCGTTTCCGCGATGGGAAACGGGGCTGTTCTACGAGGTGGGCGGTACTGGGTTCGAACCAGTGACCCCTCGCTTGTAAGGCGAGTGCTCTACCGCTGAGCTAACCGCCCCCTGATCGGCACTAACCTTACGACACCAGAGGGGCCGATCGCACATTCACCGTCCAGCCGGGGCCCAGTTCGGGGCGGCCGGCGGCTCGCCAGCCCAGCAGGGCGGCGCCCAGCATGCCGGCGTCGACGCCCAGCGCGGCCGGGACGAGCGGGGGCGCGTCGCGGAAGGCCAGGCGCTTGACCAGGCGGGTGCGTACGGGATCGAAGAGGGCGGGACCGGCCTCGGCCAGGCCGCCGCCGAGGACGATCACCGAGGGGTCCAGCAGCAGCGTGTACGTCGCCAGGGCGAGCGACAGGGCCTCCACAGCCTCGTCCCACACCTCGATGGCGATGGGGTCGTCGGAGGCGACCACCTGCTCGGCGCGTACGCCCTCCACGCCCGCGCGCTGGCTGTAGCGGCGGCCGACCGAGGCCGCCGAGGCGTACGTCTCCAGGCAGCCGAACTGGCCGCACGCGCACTGTTCGCCGTCGGGGAAGACGGGGGTGTGGCCGATCTCGCCGGCCCAGCCGGAGGAGCCGCCGTACGGGTCGCCGTTGATGATCGAGGCTCCGGCGATTCCGGTGCCGATGGGGAGGAAGAGGAAGTCGGAGACGCCTCTTCCGGCGCCGAGGATGCTCTCGGCCAGGCCGCCTGTTCGGACGTCGTGGCCCAGCATGACGGGGATGTCCAGGGTGGTGAAGTTCGAGGCGGGGACGTCACGCCAGCCCAGGTTCGCCGCATAGAGAGCCGCGCTCTCGGACACCAGCCCCGGGACGGCCAGGCCGACGCCTGCCGGTTCGCCGTCGCCGGAGGAGGCCAGGTGGCCGATGAAGTCTGAAATGGCGGACACGACCGCCTCAGGGCCCTCCTCGCGAGGAGTGTGGCGCCGCTCGCTCAGCAACACCTCACCGGACTCGCTGACCAGGCCGCCCTTCATGGACGTGCCACCGACGTCGAGCGCGACGACGAACGAACTCATAGCGGACACGAAAGGAGACGATAGCGCAGGTCAGCAAATGTCTGAAAAGGCGCTTGAGAATCTCTCAGCTGGAAGGAGGGCGCCGCGCCGCGATCCAGGCCGGCGACACCAGGGCCCTGAACTGGCGATCAACCACACGACGCCTGGGCCTCGAACTCAAGATCACCCAGGCGGTCAGGCCCTGCCCAGCACCCGGTTGAGCGCCGCCTCGACCTCCGCCGACAGCCCGGGCGGAGCCCCCGACCCCACGTACGCCCCCTGCTCCTCGAACCCCTTCGGCGCCCGGGCCTGCCGGACGGCGCCGCAACCGCGGCACTCGATCTCCCCCAGCCGGCAGATGAGCGCGGTGGACCCGCAGGTGGCGCAGGAGTCGAGATCGAGGTCGTGCAGCCGTTGACAGTCCGGGCAGATCAGCACCTGGGACTCGTTGCGCACCCCGCGCTGCCACGGGCTGGCGCCACGGACCGGGTCGGTCTGCCGGGCCCCGCATCGGTAGCAGGGCATCGTTCCCTCCGAAGTCAGGAAATGTCGGCGAGTGCCTTGACGTAGTCGGCGACGTCACGTGCCGAGGAGATCGGACTGATCACCGACCACCGGATCACGCCCTCGCCGTCGATGACGAAGGTCCCCCGACGTGCGAGCCCCTTCGCCTCATCGAACACACCGTACGCCTGGGCGACCTGTCCATGTGGCCAGAAATCGGAGAGTAGGGCGAATCCGTAACCTTCCCGATCGGACCAGGCACGCAAGGCGAACACGGAGTCGACCGACACGGCGAGCACCCGCGCGTCGAGAGGCTGGTCGCGCAGCGCGGTGAGCTCGCCCTCACAGATCCCGCTGAAGGCAAGCGGATAGAAGACCAGCACGACCTTCTCGCCCCGGAACATGGACAGTCTCACCGGGGCGCCGTGCTGGTCCTGCAGCTCGAAATCCGGAGCCAGTGCGCCGACCTCGGCAGGATGTGCGTTCACAGCCCACCATCCTGCCGTATCGGCCGGCCTCGGAGTTTCCTAACGTCGGCCCTTCGGGGCGACGAGCCTGGTCCCGGACCAGTCGGGTGCGGCTGAGATGCTGCTGGTCTGCGAGAGACCCGCGGTAGCGGCATCCTCCCCGATGTCGCTCGGCTCCACGTGGCCATCGCGCCCGGCCTTGGGAGTCAGCAGCCAGATCTGGCCGGCTTCGGCGAGTGCTCGCATGGCGTCGCTGAGGGCGTCGAAGAGGTCCCCGTCGCCGTCGCGCCACCACAGCAGCACCACGTCGACGACGTCGTCACTCTCCTCGTCCAGCAGCTCGTTGCCGGTCAGGTCCTCGATGGAGTCGCGAAGCTCGTCGTCGACGTCCTCGTCCCAACCGATCTCCTGCACCACCTGACCCGGCTTGAGGCCGAGTCGTTCGGCCAGGCCGCGCTCGCCCTGCGCCTGACCCGCGGTCGCGCTCACGTTTATCCCTCCTGCTTGAGTGGCCCCGCTCTATGCGGTTTATCGCTTCGGCACAGTCCACACGCTGTGACCCTCAGTCGTCAACGGTCGCCACGGGTACGGCCGTAGTCGGCCAGAATCAATCTGACAAAAACGACAGGCGAACCTGGCGTTGCGTGTTGTCGACATTGAGGTCGACCAGCGCGACGGACTGCCATGTGCCCAACGCCATTCTCCCGCCCAGCACGGGGATCGTGGCGTACGGCGGGATCAGCGCGGGCATGACGTGTGACCTGCCGTGACCGCGCGAACCGTGGGCATGACGCCAGCGGTCGTCGGCCGGGAGCAGGTCACGCAGCGCGGCGAGCAGGTCGTCGTCGCTGCCGGAGCCGAGCTCCAGCAGCGCCACGCCCGCGGTCGCGTGCGGCACGAAAACGTGCAACAGGCCGTCTTCTCCCTGCGCGCGCACGAATTCAGCGCATTCAGCGGTGATGTCGTGCACGGTCTCGCGTGAACCCGTGGCCACGGAGATGATTTCTGATCTCACAGGGAAATCCTACTGAGGCACAACGACCGCATCAGGGCCGGGAAAGACCAGCCCGGTGTGGCCGTCGTCGAACCGCACCATGTACGGAGGCTCGCCGTCCGTGCCGTGGACCTCGGTGATGACGCCGCTCCGCTCCCTTTCGCCGACGGTGTTGCCGTGCATCAGGAGCCGGTCTCCTGCCGTCGCATTCATACCTTCCACATTGGTACGACGAACGGCCCGAGAAAAGAGCGGATGCCGGAGACGGCGATTTTTTGCCCGGTCTTCATAGGGGCCGAAAATGATGACCGAAACGTTACGCGGCACGGGCGCGGCGTTTCGGCCGCCACGGCCGGGCCGTGGTCGTCGGATCACCTGACCACCACGGCGTTACGGCTGGTCAGGGCCAGAACGGCAGGGTCGCGTCCGGCTCTGTCGCCTGATGGTTCCGATATGGCCTCATTTCGGCAGCGGCCCGGCCGAGGGCCGTTTGTGCACCCGCGCGGAGGCAGCGGCGGGATGCGCGACAGAGGGGCGGCTCGACAAGAGAGACAAGGAGAGAGGCATCCAGGGACCCGGCCACACAGCTTCAGGCGAGCCGTCAGGATGCGGGCCCGACTTCGCGACGGCCCGACAGGATGCGGAGCCCGACTTCGGGCGGTCCGACAGGATACAGAGAGGGCCCGACGCGAGAGGGGCTCCGAGAGGCGGATCCGAAGCGCGTACAGAAGCAAGGAGAAGAGGTGTGCGCCTCGGCCCTCCCGGCGGACGCCGCCCCGCCCGCCCCCGCCACGAAGACGGTGGCTAGACTCGCGCGGCGCGGCGCGGCCGCCCCCTCCGGGTGAGGACCGCCCGGTTCGGGGGAGGGTTGAGGGCGGAGGCCGACCCACCGGGCCAGCCCCCTAGGATTGGGGGGAAATTTCGTCCGTTTTCTAGTCTTGTTAAATTGCTCCACCGATGTAACCTTTGGTGGCGATTCGTCCTACCATCGGTGGTCTAGGCCACCAACATGGCCCTGCCAGCAGGGACGCTCTGGTTACCCGTCAGTAGAGATGCGTTTTCTACGACTAGCGACCAGGATGGAAGGCGACCCAGACCAGACTTCAGTCATTCTCGGAAGGCGAGACCCAGTGGCTTCCGGACGCCAGCGATTCTCGATCATCAGCGACGGCCTACCCAGCCAGCTGCCTGATGTCGACCCCAGTGAGACCAACGAGTGGCTCGAGTCCCTCGACAATGTCGTCAAGACCGAAGGCCGCACCAGAGCCCGCTACCTCATGCTCCGCATGCTGGAACGGGCCCGCGAGCACCAGGTCGGCGTGCCGGGCCTGCGCAGCACCGACTACATCAACACGATCCCGCCGGAGCGCGAGCCCTGGTTCCCGGGCGACGAGCACGTCGAGCGGCGCATCCGCGCCTACATCCGGTGGAACGCCGCGGTCATGGTGTCGCGGGCCAACGCCCGTACGAACGTGGGCGGCCACATCGCCACCTACGCCTCGGCGGCCTCGCTCTACGAGGTGGGCTTCAACCACTTCTTCCGTGGCAAGGACCACGGCGAGTCGGGCGACCAGGTGTTCTTCCAGGGCCACGCCGCGCCGGGCATCTACGCCCGCGCCTTCCTGGAGGGCCGCCTCAACGAGGCCCAGCTCGACGCGTTCCGGCAGGAGCTGTCGCACGGCTTCCGCGGCCTGCCCTCCTACCCGCACCCGCGGCTCATGCCCGACTTCTGGGAGTTCCCGACGGTCTCCATGGGCCTCGGCCCGATCGGCGCGATCTACCAGGCGCGGTTCAACCGCTACCTGCTCAACCGCGAGCTCAAGGACACCTCGCGCAGCCACGTGTGGGCCTTCCTCGGCGACGGCGAGATGGACGAGCCCGAGTCGCTCGGCGCGATCGGCCTGGCCGCCCGCGAGGAGCTGGACAACCTCACGTTCGTCATCAACTGCAACCTGCAGCGGCTCGACGGCCCGGTACGCGGCAACGGCAAGATCATCCAGGAGCTGGAGTCGTACTTCCGCGGCGCCGGCTGGAACGTGATCAAGGTCGTGTGGGGCCGCGACTGGGACCCGCTGCTCGCGGCCGACGTCGACGGCGTGCTGGTCAACCAGATGAACACCACGCCCGACGGCCAGTTCCAGACCTACTCGGTCGAGACCGGCGGCTACATCCGCGACCACTTCTTCGGCGGCGACCCGCGCCTGCGCAAGATGGTCGAGCACCTGTCCGACGACGACATCCGCAAGCTGTCGCGCGGCGGCCACGACTACCGCAAGGTCTACGCGGCCTTCAAGGCGGCCCGCGAGCACGTCGGCCAGCCGACGGTGATCCTCGCCCAGACCATCAAGGGCTGGACGCTGGGCAAGGACTTCGAGGCGCGCAACGCCACCCACCAGATGAAGAAGCTCACCAAGGCCGAGCTGAAGGAGTTCCGCGACCGGCTCTACCTGCCGATCCCGGACTCGGCCCTGGAGGGCGAGCTGCCCCCGTACTTCCACCCGGGCGAGAACGACCCCGAGATCCAGTACATGAAGGAGCGCCGCGCGGCGCTCGGCGGTGTGCTGCCCAAGCGGGTCATGCGCGCCAAGCCGGTCAAGCTGCCCGGCGACGACGTCTACAGCCAGTTCCGCAAGGGCTCGGGCAAGCAGCAGGTCGCCACCACCATGGCGTTCGTGCGCCTGCTGAAGGACCTCATGCGCGACAAGGAGATCGGCCACCGGTTCGTGCCGATCATCCCCGACGAGGCCCGCACGTTCGGTCTCGACGCCATGTTCCCGACGGCCAAGATCTACTCGCCCCACGGGCAGACGTACGAGGCGGTCGACAGGGAGCTGCTGCTGTCGTACAAGGAGGCCGTGCAGGGGCAGATCCTGCACGAGGGCATCAGCGAGTCGGGCTCGATGGCCTCGACCATCGCGGCCGGCACCTCCTACGCCACGCACGGCGAGCACATGATCCCGGTCTACATCTTCTACTCGATGTTCGGGTGGCAGCGCACCGGCGACCAGATGTGGCAGATGGGCGACCAGATGGGCCGCGGCTTCCTGCTCGGCGCCACCGCCGGCCGCACCACGCTCAACGGCGAGGGCCTGCAGCACGAAGACGGCCACACGCCGCTCATCGCCTCGACGAACCCGGCCGCGGTCTCCTACGACCCGTCCTGGGCCTTCGAGGTCGCCCACATCGTCAAGGACGGCCTGCGCCGCATGTACGGCGAGCAGCCCGAGGACGTCTTCTACTACCTGACCGTCTACAACGAGCCCTACCTGCAGCCCGCGCAGCCGGCCGACCTCGACGTCGAGGGCCTGCTCAAGGGCCTGTACAAGTTCGCCGAGGGCCCGCAGACGCAGGGGCCGAAGGCCAACATCCTGGCCTCGGGCGTGGCGGGTCCGTGGGCCATGGAGGCCCAGCGCCTGCTGGCCGAGGAGTGGGGCGTGTCCGCCGACGTGTGGTCGGCGACGTCGT
Organism: Nonomuraea sp. NPDC001684; assembly: GCF_053596515.1. NCBI lineage: Bacteria > Bacillati > Actinomycetota > Actinomycetes > Streptosporangiales > Streptosporangiaceae > Nonomuraea > Nonomuraea sp. NPDC001684. The sequence continues at coordinate 15,561 of NZ_JBSFGJ010000058.1, read as the reverse complement.
GGTCGGAGCTGCGGCGCGACGCGCTGGCGTGCGAGGAGCACAACCTGCTCAACCCCGACGCCGAGCAGCGCGTCCCGTACGTGACGCAGGCGCTCTCGCAGGCCAGCGGCCCGTTCGTGGGCGTCAGCGACTACATGAAGGCGGTCCAGGACCAGATCGCGCAGTGGGTGCCGGGTGACTGGTCCTCGCTGGGCACCGACGGGTTCGGCCTGTCCGACACCCGCTCGGCGCTGCGTCGCCACTTCCACGTGGACGCCGCCTCGATCACGCTGGCCGTGCTCACCCGGCTGGTCAAGCGGGGCGAGCTCGACGGCGAGGTGCTGCGCGAGGCCATCGCCCGCTACCACCTGAAGAACGGCGTCACCGAGGCCGGCGGCGCGGAGAGCAACGACACCCAGTCGATGGGCGTCTGAGTCATCCGGAAGGCGCGCTCCCGCGAACTGTCTCTCGCGGGAGCGCCGTCATGTCCGGGCCTGCGCTCCGTCCGACGGATGAGGCGGCACGTCCAGGAGGGGTACGTGCCGCCTCACCCAGGTTCGACGCGAGGTCCCGTATCGTGGGCACTGCTTCCCCCGAAGACACGAAGGGGAATGTTCGTATGCGACGCGTCCTAGCCGCCGCCCTGCTCGTAACGGCCGCGGGCTGCGCGAGTGCACCCGCAGAGCCCGCCACCGACGGACCCGCCGCCGACACCGACAAGATCGCGTGGGGGCCGTGCACCGACATCAAGCGCCCGGACGGCGAGCCACCGGCACAGCAGGACGCCTCGGTGCGCTGCGGGAAGCTGGCGGTGCCCCTCGACTACTCCCGCCCCGACGGCGACAAGCTGGAGCTGGCGCTCATCAAGCTGTCGGCCACCGATCCGAAGAAGCGGCTCGGCTCGATGGTGTTCAACTTCGGCGGGCCGGGTGCCTCCGGCGTGGACACCCTCGACCAGGCCGCCAAGGTGCTCACCACCCTGCGCGCCCACTACGACCTGGTCAGCTTCGACCCGCGCGGCGTCGAGCGCAGCGCGGGCGTGCGCTGCGGCGACAGCGCGCAGATGGACCGGTTCGTCTCCCTGGACACGCTGCCGGTCAACGCGCAGACCCACCAGGAGAGCCTGGACGCCAACAAGGAGTTCGCCCAGCTCTGCCAGCAGCACTCCGGCAAGGTCCTCCCCTACGTCGGCACCGTCAACGCCGCCCGTGACATGGACCGCATCCGCGCCGCCGTCGGCGACCCCAAGCTCAACTACGTCGGCATGTCGTACGGCACCCAGCTCGGCGCCGTCTACGCCACCCAGTTCCCCAAGAACGTGGGCCGGATGCTGCTCGACGCGCCGCTCGACCCGACAGTCACCTTCGAGCAGCGCACGCTGACCCAGACCCGCGGCTTCCAGCAGGCGTACGAGAGCTTCCTGCGCAGCTGCGTCAAGGGCGGCTGCGAGGTCGGCAAGGACGTGACCGCCGCGAACGCCAACGTCGAGAACCTGATGAACCAGCTCACCACCAAGCCGCTGAAGGTGGACGGCCGCCAGCTCACCCAGGGCCTGGCCTCCACCGGCGTGGCCGCCGCCCTGTACTCCGAGCTGACCTGGCCGTTCCTGGAGAAGGCGCTCGGGGAGGCGCTGAAGGGCCACGGCGAGGCGCTGATGTACCTGGCCGACTCCTACACCGGACGTTCGGAGGACGGCACCTACTCCACGCAGATGACCAGCTTCCCGGCCATCACCTGCGTGGACACCGCCGAACGGCCCAGCGAGGCCGAGCTGCGGCGCACCGAGGCGGCGGCGCTGCGGATCTCGCCGCTGTTCGGCAGCGAGGGCTCGGGCGGCCTGTGCCGGGTGTGGCCGGCCAAGGGCAGCAACGAGGCGCGGCACGTCAACGCCACCGGGTCGGCGCCGATCCTGGTCGTGGGCGGCAAGGGCGACCCCGCCACGCCGTACCAGTGGGCGCCGCGGCTGACGGCCCAGCTCAGGACCGCGCGGCTGGTGACGTACGAGGGCGAGGGGCACGGGGCGTACCTGTCGGGCAGCAAGTGCGTGCAGGGGCTGGTGGACGCGTACCTGGTGGAGGGCAAGCTGCCCGCCAAGGGCGCGACCTGCCCGGCGGCCTAGTGTGTGACGGGTGACCGACAACGACACCTTCATCGCCCGGATCGAGGGCGAAGCCGCGCGGCTGGCGGCGCTGGCGAGCGATCTGTCCGTCCCGGTGCCGACGTGCCCGGGATGGACGATCGGCGATCTCGTCACGCATGTCGGCCGGACCCATCGCTGGGCGACGTACGTGCTGCGCAACCGGGTCCAGGAGCGCGTCTGGTCGCGCGAGGTGCCCAGCGGCCTGGCCGAGGGCGCGCACGGCGACGCCGCCTGGCTCATGGAGGGCGCCGCCGCCCTCCTGGACGTGCTGCGCGCCACCGACCCGGACCTCGCGGTGTGGACGTGGGGCCCGGACCGGCGGGCCGGATGGTGGGCGCCCAGGATGCTCTTCGAGCTGGTGATCCATCGGGCCGACGCCGAACTCGCACTCGGCCTCGACCCGGAGATCCCGGCGGCGACCGCCGTGGACGGCGTCGAGGAGTTCCTGCACAACCTGCCGTACGCGACCTGGGTGACCGGGTCGCTGGCCGGGCTCGACGCGGAAGGGGCCACGATCCACCTCCACGCGAGCGACCTCGACGGCGAGTGGACCATCACGCAGGGCGCCGACGGGGCGGTCAGCTGCGAACGCGGCCACACCAAGGGCGACGCCGCCGTACGCGGCCCGGCGAGCGAGCTGCTCCTGGTGCTCTACGGTCGGCGGCCCCCGCGGTCGCCGGCCGTCTTCGGCGACCACGACCTGCTGACCCGCTGGCTGGCGGCCGCCGCCTTCTGACGCTTCTGACGCGAACCCCCTGCCGGGGGAAGGGGCCCTGGACGCGCCGCCGCTCGGCGATCGGCGGCGTGTCCAGGGCGGGTGAACCGCTCTCAGGCGGGACGGCCCGCGTCGCGCGGCCCCGGTTCGGCGGGGAAGGTGCTTCCCCGGAGGCGCGATCACGGCGAGGTCCCGCGAGCTCCGGCGGCGTCCGCCGCCGAAGGGCTCACCTGCGGTGGAAGACTCCGAACAGGCTCCCCGACACGTCTCGCAGATAGGCGAAGTCGGTGCCGGCGCCGTCGTCGATCACCTTCATCTCGACCTTGCCGCCGAGCGCCTCGCTCTTGGCGCACGCGGCCTCGACGTCGGCGACCTGCACGTGGAACACCGCGTGGGCGGGGAAGTCGCCCTTGTTGTTGAACAGCCCGCCGCCGGGCCGCTCGCCGCCCGGGTAGCCGATCATGCGGTAGTCGAGCGGGCCGTCGTCGTCGCGGCTGAACGACCAGCCGAACAGCTCGCCGTAGAAACGTTCGGCGCCTTCGGGGTCGTCGGTCGCGATCTCGAACCAGGTCACCGTGTTGTCCATCATCGTCTCCTCGTCTTTCGAACAAGACAACGATGTATCGCTATGGCGACAACCCTATGTCGGTGTTTTCGCATGATTAATCGAGCATGGTTCCGCGGACCACCATCTCCGGGACGTCGGGGGCGAACCCTTCGAGCGGCCGTTCGGGGCAGCGCTCGACGGTGACGACGGCCGCGGCGATGCGGTCGAGCCGGAAGACGCGGACGTCCTCCCGCAACCGGCACCACGCCACGAGGTACCAGAAACCGCCGCGCCCGCCCAGGAACACCCCCGGCTCGACGTCGCGCGAGGTGAGCGCGCCCTTGGCGTCGGCGTAGTCGAGCCTGAGCACGCGCCGCCGCAGCAGCGCCTCCTCGATGGCCCTGGAGATGCCCTCGGCGCCGAGCGGCCGGCTCGGGGAGCCGGGCTCGGGCGGCTCGCTGACGAGCTGCACCCGCCGCGCCAGCTCCCTGGCCAGATCGCCCTCGGGCCCCGGCATGGCCGAGACCACCTTGCGTAACGCGCTGCGGGCCTGGCGGCCGAACGGCTGGTCGCCGGCCTGGCTGAGGGCCACCGCGATGGCCACCGCCTCGGCCGGGGTGAAGTTGAGCGGGGGCAGCGACATCTTCTTGTCGAGTGCGTAGCCGCCCCTGCGACCGGGCTCGGCGTAGATCGGCACCCCGGACCCCTGCAACGCGGTGATGTCGCGCTCGATGGTGCGCACGCTGACCTCGAACCGCTCGGCGAGCTCACGGGCGGAGCGGCAGCGTGGCGCGATGGCGCGCAGGTCCTCGACGAGCGCATAGAGCCGGTCGGTACGGTTCACAGCCGGAACGCTACGCGCCGCCACCGACAATCACCGGCCCCGCGCGGCCCCCGCGACAACGACCTGGCTCCACCGCCACCCAGGGCTCACCCCGCCGTCCACTCCAGCAGCCGGTCCAGGGGCCAGGTGTTGACGATCCGCGCGGCCTCGATCCCGCACCGGGCCGCCCGCTCGCAGCCGAAGCGCTGCCAGTCGAGCTGCCCAGGCGCGTGCGCGTCGGAGTCGATCGAGAACACGCACCCCGTCTCGTACGCCAGCCGCATGAGCCGCTTGGGCGGGTCGAGCCGGTCGGGCCTGGAGTTGATCTCCACGGCGACCCCGAACCGCCGGCACGCCTCGAAGACCAGCTCGGCGTCGAACTCCGACTCCGGCCTCTTGACCCCGCGCTCGCCGCCCGCCCGCACGACCCGCCCCGTGCAGTGGCCGAGGACGTCGACCAGGGGGTTCGCGACGGCGGTGACCATGCGGCGGGTCATCTCCTCACGGTCCATGCGCAGCTTGGAGTGGACGCTGGCCACGACCACGTCGAGCCGTCCGAGCAGCGCCGGGTCCTGGTCGAGCGAGCCGTCGAGGTGGACGTCGACCTCGATGCCGGTCAGGATCCGGAAGGGCGCCAGCCGCTCGTTGAGCCCGGCCACCACGTCGAGCTGCCGCTCCAGCCGCTCGGCCGACAGTCCCTTGGCCACGGTCAGGCGCGGCGAGTGGTCGGTCAGCGCCCAGTACTCGTGCCCGAGCCCCCTGGCGGCCTCGGCCATCTCCTCGATCGGCGAGCCGCCGTCGGACCAGTCGGAGTGGCTGTGCAGGTCGCCCTTCAGCGCCTCGCGCAGGGCCGCGGTCTCGGCGTCCAGCTCGACGCCCTCGGTGGCCCGCAACCTACGCAAATACGTCGGAACCTGACCGTCGAGCGCTTCGTTGATCACGAGGGCGGTGACCTTGCCGATGCCGGGGAGGTCGCCCAGCCCGCCGGCTCCGGCCAGCCGCGCGAGCTCCCCTTCCGGCAGGTCGTCCACGACCGCGGCCGCGCGACGGAACGCGCGGACCCGATAGGTGGGCTCACCTGCGCGTTCGAGCAGGAAGGCGATCTCGCGCAGGGCCTGGACCGGTTCCATGAGTCATTCATACCCGAGCGGACGACGACCGGCATTGAACAGGGGCGAAGCGCACCGATAGGCTGATTCGCCCAGGAAAGCAGGAACCACATGGCACAACCGCCGCGCATGCCGGCTCCCCCACCCCCACGCAAGTCGTCCAAGGCCGTCCCACTGACCATTCTCGGGGTCCTGTCGGTGATGCTGGTGGGCTACTGCGCGGCGACCCAGGACGACGACGACGTCACCGCCGACTGCGTGGTGCAGCTGGAGGACGGCACGTACGAGGTCGTCGACGACGACTACTGCGACGACGACGGCGGCAGCGGCGGCGGGTCCCACTACTACGCCGGTTCGCGCGGCGCGTACATGTGGTACTACGGCGGCCGCCGGGTCGGCAACCGCATGCAGGGCGGCACCACGTACCGGCCCTCCGACGTGAACATCTCCAGCCGCAGCGGCAAGTCGATCCAGCGCGGCGGCTTCGGCAACAGCTGGGGCGGCGGGAGCTGACGTGCGCCGCGAGCATGGCATCGCCCGTCCCGGCTGGGAGAAGACGATCGAGAGCCAGGGCCTGGCCTACCACCGGGTGGCCCACCCCGAGGGCCTGAGCAGGCCCTACTGGGACGAGTCGGTCCACTACGTCCTGTCCCTGGAGGAGGTGGAGTCGCTGGAGGAGCAGGTCGAGGAGCTGCACGGCATGTGCCTGCGGGCCGTCGAGCACGTCGTCTCCACCGGCCGCTACGCCGACTTCGCCGTCCCCGAGTGGGCCAGGGACGCCGTGGCCCGCTCCTGGGAGCGCCGCGACCCCCACCTGTACGGCCGCTTCGACCTGCGCTACGACGGCACCGGCCCGGCCCGGCTGCTGGAGTACAACGCCGACACGCCGACGTCGCTGGTGGAGTCGTCGGTGATCCAGTGGTTCTGGCTGCAGGACGTCCACCCCGGCGACGACCAGTGGAACTCCCTGCACGAGCGGCTCATCGAGCGCTGGCGCGAGCTGCCGCTGCCGCCCGGCCCCACGCACTTCGCCTTCACCAACGCCGACGAGACGGGCGAGGAGGCCATGACGGTCGCCTACCTGCAGGAGACCGCCGAGCAGGCGGGCCGGCGGACGGTCGCCGTCGCCGTGGAGGACATCGGCTGGGACGAGCTCAACCGCCGTTTCGTCGACGCCGGGGAGGAGATGATCCGCTCGGCGTTCAAGCTCTACCCCTGGGAGTGGATGCTCGCCGACGACTTCGGCCGGCACGCGGTGCGCCACTCCACCTGGATCGAGCCGCTGTGGAAGGCGCTGCTGTCGAACAAGGCGCTGCTCGCCGTGTTGTGGGAGCTCTACCCCGGCCATCCCAACCTGCTGCCCGCCTACCTCGACGGGCCGCGCGAGCTGACCTCCTACATCGCCAAGCCGCTGCTGGGCAGGGAAGGCGCCTCGATGCGCATCGTCACCCCCGAGGGCACCCAGGAGACCCCGGGCCGTTACGGCCGGGAAGGCTACGTCTTCCAGGGGTTCGAGGCCCTGCCGGCGTTCGAGGGCCAGCGGCCGGTCCTCGGCGCCTGGATGGTCGCCGACGAGGCCGCCGGGCTCGGCATCAGGGAGACCACCGGCCTGATCACCGACGACACCTCCTCCTTCGTCCCTCATCGCATCGCGAACTGAAGCACCCCCGTGATTGGAAATGACGTGACCCTTCTCGAAGTCCTGGCCCGCGGCGCCGGCGCGATCGCCGCGTACGCGGCCGTCGGCGTGATCCTGCTGATCGTCGGCTTCTACGTGATCGACTGGGCCACGCCCGGCAAGCTGAGCGAGATCATCCGCACCCAGCGCAACGCGAACGCGACGCTGCTCACGACGTCCGCGCTGGCGGCGATCGGGCTCATCGTGGCCGCGTCCATCTGGTCCTCCGGCGGCCGGCTGGCCGAGGGGCTCGCGGGCACGGCCGTGTTCGGGCTGGTCGGCATCGTGGTGCAGACGGTGGCGATGCTGGTGTTCGACAAGGTCGTCGGGATCTCCGTACGCGAGCTGGTGAAGGAGCCGGAGCTGCAGCCCGGCGCGCGCCTGCTGGCGGTCACCCACGTGGCGATCGGCCTGATCACGGCGGTTGCGGTCATCTGAAACACCACCGTTCCGGTCATCGGAACCGACCTGGCACTCTAGGAGGCGTGACAGACCGGACCCGGGAGGACACCACGCGAAGGCTCGAGCGCGCCATGGGCGCGCTCGGCACGGCGGCGATGGCCCGCATGGACGACCAGCTCCCCTGGTTCCGGGCGCTCAGCGCCGAGGACCGCTCGTGGGTGGGCCTGGTGGCCCAGGCCGGCATCGCCGCGTTCGTGGAGTGGTTCCAGCACGCCGGCGAGAACCGGCCGACGCCCAGCATCGAGTTCTTCGGCACGGCCCCGCGCGAGCTCAAGCGCTCGATCTCGCTCCAGCAGACGGTCGACATCGTCCGTATCGTGGTCGAGGTGGTCGAGGCCCAGACCGACGAGCTGGCCGCGCCGGGCGGCGAGGACCAGCTCCAGCAGGCCATGCTGCGCTACACCCGCGACGTGGCCTTCGCCGCCGCGCACGTCTACGCCCGCGAGGCGGAGGCCCGCGGCTCCTGGGACGCCAGGCTGGAGGCGCTGATCGTCGACGCGCTGGTGCGCGGCGAGGTCGACGACGGCCTCCACTCCTGGGCCGCCGCTCTCGGCTGGACCTCCTCCCCCGTCGTCGTGATCGCCGGGCACGCCCCCGACGACGACCCGCGCGCGGTCATCGACGGCCTGCGCGACAAGGGCCGCCGCATCGGCATGGACCTGCTGGCCGGCGTGCAGGCCGACCGGCTGATCGTGATCGTGGGCGGCGCCGACAGCGTCCACGACGCGGCCCGGCAGGTCGTGGCGCGCTTCGGCGTGGGCCCGATCGTCATCGGTCCCGAGGTTCCCGACCTGCACGCCGCCGCGCGGTCGGCGCGGGCCGCGCTGGCCGGGCTGAAGGCGTCCGCGGGCTGGCCGGACGCCCCCAGGCCGGTGCACGCCGAGGACCTGCTGGCCGAACGCGCCCTCGACGGCGACGCCGACGCCAGGGAGCAGCTCATCGAGAACGTCTACCTGCCGTTGGCCGGCACACCCCTGCTCGATACGCTGGCCACCTACCTCGAACAGGGCACCTCCCTGGAGGCGACGGCGCGGCTGCTGTTCGTGCACCCGAACACGGTCCGCTACCGTCTGAAGAAGATCACCGAGCTCACGGGCTACCAGCCCACCGAGGGCAGGTCGGCCTTCACGCTGCAGGTCGGTCTCATCCTGGGCCGGCTTTCCGAAGGCGCCGCGGCATGGCGGGCCCTAACGTAACATTCCCGAAATCTTCACTGTAGGGTTCCTACAAAGCACCCGGGACAAAGTTCGTACGGATCTCCATCCGCGTGTCGAAGTTCTACAGGGCATGGTGGTTTTTGTGCTTGTACTCGTCGCTCCGGGCCAAGGCGCCCAAACCCCAGGCTTCCTGACCCCCTGGCTTGAGTTGCCCGGTCTGGCCGACAGACTCGGCGCCTGGTCGGAGGTCGCCGGGATCGACCTGGTGGCCTACGGCACCACCGCCGACGCCGACGAGATCCGCGACACCGCCGTGGCCCAGCCGCTGCTGGTGGCCGCCGCGCTGGCCGCCGCCGAGGCGCTGGGGGCCTCCCCCGACGTGCTGGCCGGCCACAGCGTGGGCGAGTTCGCCGCGGCCGCGCTGGCCGGGGTGCTCACCTCCGAGCAGGCCCTGGGCCTGGTCCGCGAGCGCGCCCAGGCCATGGCCAAGGCCGCCGCCGTCACCGGGACCGGCATGACCGCCGTGCTCGGCGGCGTGGAGGCCGACGTGCTGGCCGCGATCGAGCGTCACGGGCTGACCCCGGCCAACATCAACGGCGCGGGCCAGATCGTGGCGGGCGGCACGCTGGAGCAGCTCGCCGCCTTCAAGGACGACGCGCCCGCCCGTGCCAGGCTCATCCCGCTCAAGGTGGCCGGCGCGTTCCACACCGAGCACATGGCCCCCGCCGTCGACGCCCTGCGCGAGGCGGCCTGGAACGTCGTGCCCGGCGACCCGCAGGTCACGCTGCTGTCCAACGCCGACGGCCGGCCCGCCGCCGGCGGCGCCGAGTTCGTCCAGCGGCTCATCTCGCAGATCAGCAGCCCCGTCCGCTGGGACCTGTGCATGGCGACGATGGCCGAGCTGGGCGTGACCAAGATGATCGAGCTGCTGCCCGGCGGCACGCTGACGGGGCTCGCCAAGCGCGGCCTGCGCGGCGTCGAGACCGTGGCGCTGAAGACACCCGACGACCTCGACGCGGCCAGGGAGCTGATCAAGTGAGGATCCCCGACATCGCCCCCGGCGCCCGGATTCTGGCCCTCGGCCATTACCAGCCGGACAACGTCGTCACCAACGACGACCTGGCCAAGACCATGGACACCAACGACGAGTGGATCCAGTCCCGCGTCGGGATCAAGGAGCGCCGGGTCGCCTCGGCCACCGAGTCCGTCGAGGACATGGCGGTCCAGGCCGGCGGCAAGGCGCTGGCCGCCAGCGGCCTGACCCCCGACGAGGTCGACCTGGTGATCGTGGCCACCTGCACGCTGGAGACCCAGATCCCCAACGCCGCGGCGGTCGTGGCCCACCGGCTGGGCATCAAGTCCCCGGGCGCCTTCGACGTCAACGCCGCCTGCGCCGGCTTCTGCTACGCGCTGGCCACCGCCAGCGCCGCCGTCCGCGGCGGCGCGGCCAGGAACGTGCTGGTCGTCGGCTCGGAGAAGCTGTCGCAGTGGGTCGACTGGACCGACCGGTCCACGGCCGTGATCTTCGCCGACGGCGCCGGCGCCGCGGTGGTCGGCCCGACCGACACGCCCGGCATCGGCCCGGTCGTCTGGGGCAGCGCCGGCGACAAGTCCGAGGCCATCTCCATCGCCGACCGGACGAAGTTCCTCGCCCAGGAGGGCCAGACTGTCTTCCGCTGGGCCACCGCGCTGCACCCGGTGGCCCTGGAGGCGTGCGCCCGCGCCGGGGTCGACCCCTCGGAGCTGGCGGCGTTCGTCCCCCACCAGGCCAACCTGCGCATCATCGAGGCCATCGCACGCAAGCTCGGTGCCGACAAGGCCGTCATCGGCCGTGACATCGTCACCGCGGGCAACACGTCGGCGGCCTCCATCCCGCTCGCGCTCTCGCGCATGCTGGAGCGCGGCGAGGTCCGCTCAGGCGACCTCGCGCTCATCCTCGGCTTCGGCGCCGGTCTGACCTATGCGGGCCAAGTGATCGAGATTCCGTAGGATCCGGTACGGCTCCCGCCGTACCTCAGCTCGTACGGCGGAAGCCGTACAGAAACCAGAAAATGAAGGAGAAGTAGCGACATGGCTGCCACCGAGCAGGAGATCCTCGCGGGCCTCGGCAAGATCATCAACGAGATCACCGGCATTCCGGCCGGCGAGGTGACCCCCGAGAAGAGCTTCGTCGACGACCTCGACATCGACTCCCTGTCCATGGTCGAGATCGCCGTGGCCGCTCAGGACGAGTTCGGCGTCGAGATCCCCGACGACCAGCTGAAGAACCTGAAGACGGTCAAGGACGTCCTCAACTTCATCCAGGCCTGACACCCAGCAGTTCTGACCAGTAAGGAGCGCGAAAACGTGAGTGCGAACCGGGTACGTGTCGTCGTCACCGGGCTCGGCGCGACGACGCCCGTCGGTGGAGACGTCACCTCGACCTGGACGGCGCTCCTCGCCGGTCAGTCGGGTGTGGAGACCCTCACCACGGAGTGGATCGACTCCGTCCCCGTGCGGTTCGCGGGGACGGCGGCGGTCGACCCCACCGAGGTGCTGCCCCGCCCCGAGTCCCGCCGTCTCGACCGCAGCGAGCAGTTCGCCCTGGTCGCCGCCAGGGAGGCCTGGCAGGACGCCGGCGCCCCCGAGGTGGCCCCCGAGCGGCTGGGCGTCGTGGTCTCCAGCGGCATCGGCGGCATCAGCACCACCCTGACCGCCTACGACACATGGAAGGAGCGCGGCTGGAACCGGCTGTCGCCCTTCACCGTGCCGATGCTCATGCCCAACGGCCCGGCCGCCTGGATCGGCATCGACCTGGGCGCCCAGGCGGGCGTGCACGCCACCGTCTCCGCCTGCGCCTCCGGCGCCGAGGCGATCGGCTACGCCATGGACATGATCCGGCTCGGCCGCGCCGACGTGGTGGTCGCCGGCGGCACCGAGGCCGCCATCCACGGCCTCAACATCGCCGCCTTCGCCGCCGCGCGGGCGATGTCCACCCGCAACGACGACCCGCAGGGCGCCTCCCGGCCGTGGGACCGCGACCGTGACGGGTTCGTGCTCGGCGAGGGCGCCGGCATCGTGGTGCTGGAGTCCGAGGAGCACGCCAAGGCGCGCGGCGCGCGCATCTACGCCTACGCCTCCGGCGTCGGCTACTCGGCCGACGCCCACCACATCACCCAGCCCGAGCCCGAGGGCCGCGGCATCATCATGGCGATGACGCAGGCGCTGACCGACGCCGAGATCACCGGCCTCGACGTCAAGCACGTCAACGCGCACGCCACCTCCACCCCGGCGGGCGACGTCGGCGAGGTGCAGGCCGTGGCCAAGGCCATCGGCACCCACCCGCTGGTCACCTCGACCAAGTCCATGACCGGTCACCTGCTCGGCGGCGCCGGCGGCATCGAGTCCGTCTTCACGATCAAGGCGCTGCAGGAGCGGATCGTCCCGGCCACCATCAACCTCGACAACCTCGACGACGGCATCGAGGTCGACATCGTCCACGGCGCGAACCGCTCGCTGCCGCAGGGCGACATCGCCGCGGTCAACAACTCCTTCGGGTTCGGCGGGCACAACGTGACCGTCGTCTTCAAGGGGGCTTGATGACCGTACTGGACAGCCGGGTGGTGGGTGAAGGCTCCGGCCAGGAGCCCGCCGACCCCCGCGATCCAGTCGTCCGCCTGGCAGCGCTGCTCGACGAGGGCTCGCTGCGGCTCATCACCCCGCAGGACAACAGCGGCGTCCTGGCCGCCATGGGCAGGATCGAGGGCGTGCCCGTCGCCGCCTTCTGCAGCGACGCGCGCTTCCAGGGCGGCGCGATGGGCAGCGAGGGCTGCGAGCACATCGTGCACGCCTACGACGTGGCCGTCCGCGAGCGGGTGCCGGTCATCGGCATCTGGCACTCCGGCGGCGCCCGGCTCGCCGAAGGCGTCGAGTCGCTGCACGCCGTCGGCCGGGTGTTCGCGGCCATGACCAAGGCGTCGGGCGTCGTGCCGCAGATCTCGGTGGTCGTCGGCCCGGCGGCCGGCGGCGCCGCCTACGGCCCCGCGCTCACCGACCTGGTGATCCTGGCCGACACCGGCCGCATCTTCGTGACCGGCCCCGACGTCGTGCGCAGCGTCACCGGCGAGAACGTCGACAGCGAGGCGCTGGGCGGCCCCGAGCCGCACAGCAGGCGCAGCGGCGTCGTGCACGTCGTCACCAGGACCGAGGCCGAGGCCTACCTCCAGGCGCGCCGGCTCGCCACGCTGCTCGGCCACCAGGGCCGGGTGCGGCCCGGCGCGGTCGAGGAGGTCGACTTCTCCTCGCTGCTGCCTGAGTCCGCGCGCCGGGCCTACGACGTCAAGCCGCTGGTCAACGGCCTGCTCGACGAGGCCGGGGTCGAACTGCACGCCAAATGGGCGCCCAACGTCGTCACGTCCCTGGGCCGTCTCGGCGGCCGGACGGTCGGCGTCGTCGCCAACAACCCGTTGCGGCTGGGCGGCTGCCTCGACGCCACGTCCGCCGAGAAAGCCGCTCGCTTCGTACGTATGTGTGACGCCTTCGGAGTGCCGTTGGTTGTCCTCGTGGACGTACCGGGTTACCTGCCGGGCGTCGGGCAGGAGCACGACGGCGTGGTGCGGCGCGGCGCCAAGCTGCTGCACGCCTTCGCCGAGGCGTCGGTGCCCCGGGTCACCGTGGTCACGCGCAAGGCGTACGGCGGGGCGTACATCGCGATGAACTCGCGGGCGCTGGGCGCCACCAAGGTGTTCGCCTGGCCGACCACCCAGGTGGCGGTCATGGGGGCGGTGGCGGCGGTGCGCGTGCTCAAGCGGCGCGAGCTCGCCGCCGCGTCCGAGGAGGAGCGGCCTGCGCTGGAGCAGCGGCTCGCCGAGGAGCACGAGCAGCTCGCCGGCGGCCTGGCCCGCGCCCAGGAGCTGGGCGTCATCGACGAGGTGATCAAGCCCGCCGAGACGCGCGGCGCCATCGCCAAGGTGCTCGCCCAGGCCACCCCGGCCAGGGGCGCCCACGGCAACATCCCGCTGTAGAGGTCAGATCTACGCGAAAGGCCCCGCACCGCGACCCGGTGCGGGGCCTTTCCGTTGTTCGGGAAGCCGGACGGGTCCAGGGCATGACGTGCTTGCCGCGGGCCGCCCCCGGCAGGCGCTCGGCGGGAGGCGGGACGGGTCAGACGGCGGCGTGCAGCCAGCGGACGGGAGCGCCGTCGCCGGCGTACCTGAACGGCTCCAGCTCTTCGTCCCACGGCCGGCCGAGCAGCTTGTCGAGCTCGTCCTCCAGCACGCACCGGCCCTGGGCGGCCATCATCATGGCGGCACGCAGGCGGTCTTCGGGGATCATGATGTCCCCGGCCGCGCCGATGACCGCCGTGAAGGCGCCGAGCGTCGGCGTGTAGGCGTGTCTGGAGCCGTCGACGCCGGGCGAGGGATCCTCGGTGATCTCGAATCTCAGGCGCTGCCAGCCCATGAGGGAAGAGGCGATGGCCGCCGCGATGCCGGCGCGGCCCTCCCACTCCGCCTGCGCGCGCACGACGTTCGGCGCGGCTGGTTGCGGTGTCCACGTCAGATCAACGGGCACGCCGAGGACACCCGCGACTGCCCATTCGATGTGAGGGCACAGCGCGGGCTGAGCCGAGTGGACGTAAAGCACGCCACGAGCAGACACCGGACCTCCCGTTTCGGTACGAGGTGCGCCTTCCCCAACGGCCTCGCCCCGGGATGATCACAAGTGACTAGGGGAAGACTACCGTCGGTCGCCATCGGACACCAGAGGGGGGCCATACCAAGTTGGTGCGGGCGTGTCACGTGACAGTTGTGGCGGGCGGGGAAACAACCGGCTCATGGACATGCAATCTGTCGGCGAGGCGTTCATCCGGCCAGGTCAGGTGCTGGTCGACCGGGGCGCGGTGTCGGCCGCCGCACGCTGGACGCAGGCGGTCTCCGAGGCCGACGGGGTCACCGTCCTGCATCTGTCGGCCGGGGTGGACCCGTGCGAGATCACCGCCGAGCTTCGTGACCGGGGCTTCCGGGCCTCACCCAACCACGTGCTCACCGGCCAGCCGTTGTTCTTCGGCGGACCGGCGTCCCGGCCGTTCCCCACGCCGCCCGTATCCTTCAGGCCGGCCAGGTCGCGTTCGGACGTGGTCGTGGCCCTGCTCGACACCGGCGTGGCCAAGCACCCGTGGTGGTCGGGCAGCGACTGGTACACCAGGCTCGGCCCGGAGAGCGCCGACGCGGCCCAGGGGGCGCAGGCCGGGCACGGCACGTTCGTCGCCGGCCTGCTGGCCCGCCGGGCACCGGGCGCCAGGCTGCGGGTCCGCCGGGTGCTCGACGGCGACGGCCTGGGCGACGAGGCGACCGTGGTGCGCACCCTCCACCGCATGCGCGAGGACCCGCCCCAGGTGCTCAACCTCTCCTTCGGCTGCCACTCCTTCGACGACCGGCCGCCGCCCCTGCTGGCCGACGCCATCGGCGCGCTGAAGGACACGGTGACGGTGGCCTGCGCCGGCAACACCGCCTCCGACCGGCCGTTCTGGCCCGCCGCCCTGCCGTGCGCGGTGGGCGTGGCGGCCCTCGACGCCGCCCAGGAGCGCCGCGCGCCCTTCTCCGGGTACGGCACCTGGGTCGACGCCTGCGCCCGCGGCGACTGGCTGACCAGCAGTTTCCTGGACACCGGCGAGTTCACCGGCTACGCGGCCTGGAGCGGCACGTCGTTCGCCACCGCGCTGGTGTCGGGGGCCGTGGCCGACGCCGCCCGGCGCGAACCGGCCAAGGAAGCCGTCGAACGACTGCTCGACCCCCGGCAGTCCCGGCAAATTCCCGATCTGGGAGTTCTCGTACCCACGAGTCTGTAGAGTTTACGCTCAGTCCTCGGCCAATCACGGTGAGGCAGGATGACCTCCCCGTGCGGGACGAAAGGAGGCCGCATGAGCGACTTGCGCGATCCGGCGGAGCTGCTCCGCGACGCGGCCGACGGCGA
>NZ_JBSFGJ010000057.1:0-32568 GCF_053596515.1 Nonomuraea sp. NPDC001684 | reverse complement strand
TATCGAAAAACGCATACCTCACGGCAACAGCCGTCCCCCTTGACTGGGGGTCATGGAAAGGGAGAAGGCTTCGGCCGATGACGGGAGATGGGACCGGCGTTCGTTGTTCCGGGGGGCCGCCGTGCTGGCCGGCGCCGCCGCGACGGCACCGCTGCTGGACGGGGCGGCCACGGCGCTGGCCGACGGCGGCGACGCCGACGCGCTGTTCAAGGCCGGGAAGTTCGAGCAGGCCGGCCGCGCGTACGAGGAGATCCTGAAGAAGGACCCCGGGAACCCGCACGCGGCCCGCCGGCGCGGCCATGTCGCGCTGCTGTCCAACCGGTTCCCCGAAGCCGAGAAATACCTCAAGACGGCCGTCCGCCTGGCGCCCGGCGACAAGGAGGCCAACGAGCTCCTGGGCGACTGCTACATCCGGCAGGACAAGTTCGCCCTCTCCGTTCCGTGCTGGAAGGCGGCCGGCGCGGAGGACTACGCCACATGGTTCGCGGCGATCAGCGGGGAGGCGTACCAGATCAAGGGCGACGTCGGCCGGGTGCGGTTCCTGCAGATGGACCCGCGGCCGCTGGTGGAGGCCTCGGTCAACGGCGGACCGGCGAAGCGCTTCACGTTCTACACCGGCGCCCCGAACCTGAGCCTGACCGCGTCGGCGGCCAAGGAGGCGGGGCTGAAGGCCGTCGTCAGCCAGAAGACCGACTTCGAGGGCACGCCCATCTGGGTGCACTACGGGATGCTGGACTCCTTCAGGCTGGGCGGCATCGAACTGCGCAACGTCCCCGTCGGCTGGTCGTCGACGGAGTCCGGCGCGGACGTCGGCACCGACGGCGACGGCCTGATCGGCACGTGGCTCTTCTACCACCTGCTGACCACGTTCGACTACGCGGGCCGGCACCTCATCCTGCGCCGCCGCACCCCCGAGACGGCCAGGGAGGCACGTGCCGCCGCCGCGCGGGCGGGCGCCGAGCCGCTGCCGATGTGGCTGTCCCGTGACCACGACGTGCACAGCGTGGGCAGCATCGCGGGGTCCGGCCCGCGGGTGGTGGGCGTGAACCTCGGCGGGGTCGGCGAGATCGCCGCGGGCATGCCAGGAGAGGTGGCCAGACGTCTGGGGGTCCGGGTCGACCTCGACCGCCCGATCGAGACGTTCGCCCACAGCCACCCGACCATCACCCACCCCTGCTATCCGGAGGAGCTCCGGCTCGGCGACGCCGTCGCCCAGCGGGTCTACTGCGAGGCGGACCCGAACATGCCGGTCAACGTGCCCTGGCCCTACGGGTCGGGCTTCGACGGGATCGGCCATTTCGCCCACTGCTTCTTCAAGCCCTACAACCTCACCCTGGACTTCACCGACATGAAGCTCTACATCGTCCGCGGCAAGGCCGCCTGATCACCCCGGCCGCAGCCGGTCGCGGCGGCGGGTCAGCGAGGCGGTCTCGGCGGTGTTGCCGGCCAGGTCGATGGCCCTGTCGTAGGCGGCGCGCGCCTCCTGGCCGCGGCCCAGCCGGCGCAGCAGGTCGGCGCGGGTGGCGTGGTAGGCGTGGTACCCGGCCAGCCTGTCCCCGAGGTGGTCGACGGCCGCCAACGCCACCTCGGGCCCGTCGAGCTCGGCGACCGCGACCAGCTCGCCGCCGGCCGAGACCCGGGCGGGGCGGCGGGCCTCGATGAGCAGCATCAGCGCCAGCAGCCCCGTCACCTCGCCGTCGTCCGGCAGGAGGGCGCGGATCAGGCGGGTGAGCCGGATCGCCTCGGCGGTCAGCTCGTGCCGTACGGGATCGGTGCCGGAGCCGGTGGCCAGGTAGCCCTCGTTGAAGACCAGGAACAGCACGGCGAGCACGCCGGAGACGCGCGCCGGGAGATCCTCGGCGGACGGCACCCGGTAGGGGATGCGCGCCGCCTTGATCTTGGCCTTCGCGCGGGTGATCCGCTGCCCCGCGGCGCTCTCCTGGGCCAGGAAGGCGCGGGCGATCTCGGGCATGGTCAGGCCGGCGACCAGGCGCAGCGTCAGCGCCACGCGGGCCTCCATCGCCAGCGCCGGATGACAGCAGGTGAAGATCAGCCGGAGCCGGTCGTCGTCGATGGCGCCGGCAGGCTCGGGTGGGTCGTCGTGGGACATCTGAGCCTTCCTGTGCTTGTCGTCGCGCTTGCTCTCGCGCCGGATCCGGTCGATGGCCTTGCGGTTGGCGGTGGTGGTCAGCCAGGCGCCCGGGTTGGGCGGCACGCCGTCGGCCGGCCACCGCTCGACGGCGGTCGCGAACGCCTCGGCGGCCGCCTCCTCGGCGATGTCGAGGTCACCGAAGCGCCTGGTCAGGGCGGCGACCACCCGGGCCCACTCCTCGTGGTGGGCCCGGGCGACCGCCTCGCGGACGTCGGTCACAGGAACGGTCGCACCTCGACCTTGCGGTTGCAGTGCTTCGACCCGTCTGCGGCGAGCCGGAGCGCCACGTCGAGGTCGGGGGCCTCGATGATCCAGAAGCCGGCGAGGTACTCCTTGGACTCCAGAAAGGGCCCGTCGGTGACCATCGCCTCCGCGCCCCGGTTGTCGATGACGGTGGCCGTGGCGGGCGCGGCGAGGCCGCCGGCGAAGACCCAGTGGCCCTGGGTCCGGAGGCGCTCGTTGAACACGTCGATCGCCGCATGCTCCTCCGGGGTGGCCGAATTGGTCCTGTCGTCGATCACTGAGATCAGGTATTGCATGTGCAGATCGTCTCCTATGGGGTCAAGGCGGCGGATCTCTTGTACGTACTTTTACCTGGAACGCCGAGGGGCGGACGCCCGATCATCTGGTGTGCTCCTCAGCAACCGTGCCGTCTTCGCCAGCTCCGACCTCGACGAGGTCCGCGGCGAGGTCGCCAAGGTGTTCTGCCCGCACCGGCTGGACCTGGCCGGGGACGCGGACCTGCTGTCGGCCCGGTTCAACTCCGTGCAGCTCGGCGCGGTCCGCGTCAGTTACCTCGACTACGGGGCCGACGTGCACATCGAGCCGGGCGACCTCGACACGTTCTTCCTGGTCATGATCCCGCTCGCCGGACGCAGCCTGATCCGCGCCGGCGACGAGGAGGTCGTCTCATCTCCGTCCCTGGCCTCGCTGCCCTCGCCGACCCGGCACCTCGACATGCGCTGGGCCGCCGGCTGCCCGCAGTTGCTGGTCAAGTTCGAGCGCACGGCGATCGAACGCGCGCTGGAGCAGATGCTCGGCGAGCCGCTCGACGGCCCGGTCGTCTTCGACCTCGGCATGGACCTGACGGCCGGCTGGACCCGCTCCTGGCGCGACATGGCCGACCTGCTGGTCAGGGAGGCCGAGCGGGACGACGGGCTGGCCGGCCACCCGCTGGCCGTCGCCCATCTGGAGAACGCCCTGATCACCCTGCTGCTGACCATGCAGCCCTCCAACTACCTGGACCGGCTGACCGCTCCCAGGCCGCCCGCGCTGCCGAAGGTGGTGCGCCGGGCGATGGAGTTCATCGAAGGGCACGCCCACCTGCCGCTGAGCACCACGGACATCGCCGGCGCCGTCGCGGTCAGCAGCCGCTCCCTGCAGGAGGGATTCCGCGCGCATCTCGGCCTGTCCCCGATGGCCCACCTCAGGCAGGTGCGGCTGACGCGCGTGCACGACGAGCTCAGGACGGCCGACCCGGCCAGGGCCACGGTGACCACGGTGGCCGCCCGATGGGGATTCCTGCACCAGGGACGATTCGCCGCCCAGTACCGCGAGAGGTACGGGCAGCCGCCGTCGGAGACGTTGCGCAGAGGTCCCGCGTCAGGCGGATGAGATCCGCGCTCAGTGGATGGCACGGGCGCACGCGCCGCCCGTACCGTTCTTGTCAGGCGCCGATCAGATCCTCCACACCACACCAGAAGGACACCACCATGCGCGACATCCTCATCGTCGGCGCCGGCCAGGCCGGTCTCCACCTGGCCATCGGCCTGCTCCAGCACGGCTACGACGTGACCGTGGTCTCCAACCGCACCCCCGAGTCCATCCGCGACGGCCGGGTGATGTCCGGCCAGGCCATGTTCGGCACCGCGCAGGCCCACGAGCGCGAGCTCGGCCTCGACTGGTGGGCCGACGTCTGCCCGCCCATCGAGGGCATCGCGCTCACGGTCCCGAGCCCGGAGGGCGGCAAGGCCCTCGACTGGGCGGCGCGGCTGGACGTCCCCGCCCGCTCGGTCGACCAGCGGCTGAAGATGCCGGCCTGGCTGGGCGAGTTCGAGCGGCTCGGCGGCAAGCTCGTCCTGCACGACGCCACCCCCGACGACCTGGAGAGCTACGCGGCCCGGTACGACCTGGTCCTGGTCGCCGCGGGCAAGGGCCAGATCGCCTCGCTCTTCGAACGCGACCCCGCCCGCTCCCCCTACGCCACCCCACAGCGCGCGCTGGCCGTCACCTACGTCAACGGCCTCGCCCCGCGTCCCGGTCACTCGGCGGTCTGCTTCAACCTGCTGCCCGGCGTGGGCGAGTACTTCGTCTTCCCCGCGCTCACGCACACCGGCCCCTGCGAGATCATGGTGTTCGAGGGCGTCCCGGACGGCCCCATGGACTGCTGGGGCGACGTCCGCGGCCCCGCCGAGCACCTGGCCCGCAGCCGCCGGATCCTGGAGACCTTCTTCCCGTGGGAGGCCGAGCGCTGCGCCGGCATCGAGCTCACCGACGCCAACGCGGTGCTGACCGGCCGTTTCGCCCCCACGGTCCGGCGTCCGGTGGCCGTGCTGCCCTCCGGCGCGCCGGTGCTCGGCGTCGCCGACGTCGTGGTGCTCAACGACCCGATCACCGGGCAGGGCAGCAACAACGCCGCCAAGTGCGCCGCCACCTACCTGCGGGCCATCGTGGAACGCGGCGACCGCCCGTTCGACGCCGACTGGATGCGGCAGACCTTCGACCTGTTCTGGACGCAGGCCCAGCACGTCACGAACTGGACCAACGCCCTGCTCGCGCCGGCCGAGCCGCACCACTTGGCGCTGCTGGGCGCGGCCGGTCAGCGCCCGGAGATCGCCTCCCGGTTCGTCAACGGCTTCGACGACCCGGCCGACTACGCCGAGTGGTTCATGGACGCCGGCCGTGCCGAGACCTATCTGGGCAGGGTGACGGCATGAGATCGCTCCGTGACGCCTTCGGGCAGTTCGCGACCGGGGTGGCGGTGATCACGACGGTGACCGCCGACGGGGAGCGGGCCGGCGTGACCGTCAACTCCCTCACCTCGGTCTCGCTCGTTCCGGCGCTGCTGCTGTGGTGCCTGTCGAACCGGGCGCCCAGCGCGCCGCTCTTCCTGCGGGCCGGGCGGTTCGCCGTCAACGTCCTGGCCGCCGACCAGGGCCACCTGTCCAGCCGCTTCGCCACCCCCGCGGCCGACAAGTTCGCCGGGGTGGAGCTGCTCGGCACGCCGCTGCCGATCCTCGCCGGGACGCTGGCCAGCTTCGTCTGCCGCACCGAGCGCGTCCACGACGGCGGCGACCACCACATCCTCGTCGGAGCGGTGGAACGCTTCCAGCGGGCCGGGGGCGAGCCGCTGGTCTTCCACTCCGGCCGGTACCGGGAGTTCTGGCCCGAGATGAGCGCCGCCGCCCGCTAAGGGCGCGAGCCGTGCCAGGAGTTCCACAACCCCTGATAGACCCCGCCGGCCGCGACCAGCTCGTCGTGCGCGCCGACCTCCACGACGCGGCCGCCCTCCATCACCACCACCCGATCCGCGTCCCGCGCCGTGTGCAGCCGGTGCGCGATCGCGATCACCGTGCGTCCGTCCAGCACCGCCGCCAGCGATCGTTCGGCGCGCCGGGCCGTACGCGGGTCGAGCATGGCGGTGGCCTCGTCGAGGATGACGGTGTGCGGGTCGGCCAGGATGACCCGGGCCAGGGCGAGCTGCTGCACCCGGTCGGGGCCGAGTTCGCCGCCGGAGGAATGCGGGCCGAGCTCGTCGTCCAGCGAGGCCACCCAGTCGGCGCCGACCGCCGCGAGGGCCTTCTCCATCCGGTTGTCGTCGGCCGTGGGGTCGGCCAGCCGGAGGTTGTCGCGGACGGTGCCGAGGAACAGGTGCTGCTCCTGGGTGACCAGCACGACGTGCTTGCGCAGCTGGGCGGGCGACAGGTCGGCGACCGGGACCGAGCCGACGGTGACCGTGCCGAGGCGGGGCCGGTCGATGCCGGCCAGCAGCTTGCCGAGCGTGGACTTGCCGGCTCCCGAGGGGCCGACGACGGCCAGGCGCTCGCCGGGCCGCACGGTCAGGTCCACGCCGGTGACGACGTCGCCGGTCGATTCGTAGGCGAAGTGCACGCCGGCCGCCACGATGTGGTCGTCCCGGGGTTCGGGGGCGGCCACGCCGGCCTGCGCCGCCGGGAGCCGGAGCCCTTCGATCCGGGCGAAGGCGGCGCCGCTGCTCTGCAGCTGTTCCATCCACATGAGGACGGTCTCGATGGGCTGCTGGAGCTGGCGCAGGTAGAGCACGCACGAGACGACGGCGCCGAGGGTGACCTGGCCGCCGTCCAGCAGCATGCCGCCGAGCAGCAGGACCAGCACCGGCGGGAGGAGGGCGGAGACCTCCACCGACGGCCAGAGGACACCGCGCAGGAAGAGGGTGCGCAGCTGGGCCACCCGGCCGCGCTCGATCACCCGCTCGGCGGCGCGGGTGCGCCGGTCCTGCAGGCCGAGGGCTTCGATCGTGCGGGCGCCGGCGGCGCCCGCGGCCAGGTGTTCGGCCAGTTCCGAGCGGGCGGCGCCCTCCTCCAGGTAGGCGTCGCGGGCGCGGCGCAGGTACCAGCGGGAGGCGGCCGCGACGCCGGCGAGCGCGACCAGGCCGCAGGCCCCCAGCAGCGGGTCGACCAGGAAGACGGCCGCGACGAGGAAGAGCGCCTGCAGGGAGGAGATCAGCACGGCCGGGGCGGCGTTGCGCAGGGTGTACCCGACCACGCTGACGTCCGTGGTGCCGCGGGCGGTCAGGTCTCCGGTGCGGACGTGCTCGACGGTGGCGGCGGGCAGGGCGAGCACGCGGTCGAGGAACTCCTGCCGGATGTGCTCCTGGACGCGCTCGCTGAAGCGGGTTCCGGTCCGCTCGGCGTATCGGGACAGGACGAGCTGCAGCAGCGCCCCGCCCACGGCGACCGCGGCGAGCAGGTCGATCGCCCCGCCGGCGGAGATGGTGTCGATGATGCGACCCAGCAGCCACGGGCTGACCAGGGCCGCGGCCGCCGCCAGGCCGTTGAGGAGCAGGGTGGCGGTGAACCCGGGGACGTCGCGGCGGATCAGGCGCAGGGCCGCCTGCCGTACGCGCCTGCGGTCGGCGACGGGCAGGTCGCGGGTCACGACACCACCGTCCGGTACGCGTCGCTGGATTCCAGCAGGTCGCGGTGGGTGCCGGTGGCGGACACCCGGCCGTCCTCGATCAGGAGGACTTCGTCGGCCTGGGCGAGCAGCAGCGGCGACGTGGTGGCGACGACCGTCGTGCGGCCGGCGCGCGCCGTGCGAAGGCGCTGGGCGAGCAGCGATTCGGTGTGCGCGTCCAGCGCGGAGGTGGGGTCCACCGCGAGCAGCAGCTCGGGATCGGCCACCAGCGCCCTGGCCAGGCGCACCCGCTGGCGCTGGCCGCCCGACAGGTTGCGGCCGCCCGGCTCGATCACGGAGTCCAGGCCGTGGCGCAGCCCGGCGACCACGTCCTGGGCGGCGGCGACGGCGACCGCGCGACGGATGGTCTCGTCGTCGGCCTCGCCCCGGCCCTGCAGGACCTCGCGCAGCGTACCGGTGAACAGCGCGGCGTCGTGGTCGGCGATCAACGACGTGCCGTCGAACCCGCCGAGGCTCTCCAGCAGCGCCACGCTCTCCTCGGGACGGGCGCTGACCAGCCCCACGAAGCTGCCCGGCTTGATCTCCGGTTCGGTGGAGCGGGGCCGGTCGCCGGGCCGCAGCGCGAGGAAGCGGGTGACCTGCCGGGCGGAGACCAGGCCGTGGCTGATCTGGAAGCTGCCCTCGATGAAGAAGGACACCGGGACCACCAGCATGGCGATGTATCCGTACACGCCGACCAGCTCGCCCACCGTGATCGTGCCTTCCGCGGCCAGCCTGGCGCCCAGCCAGGTCACCGCGGCCAGGAACAGCGCCGGCAGCCCGACGCCCAGCGCGCCGATCCAGCTCGTCAGCGACGCCACCCGGTACCCCTGCTCGCGCAGGCGCGCCGAGTCGGCGAGGTGCCGCTCGGCGTAGGCGCCCTTGCCGCCGAACGCGTTGAGCACCCGCAGTCCCTCGATCAGGTCCACCAGCCGGGCGGTCAGCCTGCCCTGGCTCTCGCGGTAGCCGTTCTGCACCTTCATCAACCGCCCGAGCAGCGGCCCGAGCACGATCCCCAGCACCGGCACGCCGAGCAGCACCACCACGGCCAGCACCACGGAGACCTGCAGCAGCAGCGCCGCCACCACCCCGTAGCTGATCACCGCGCCCACCCCGGGGCCGGTCACCGTCAGCGCGGCGGCGATCGTGATGACGTCGCCGATGCCGATCGTCACGACCTCGCCTGCCGAGGTGCGCCTGTTCAGGTCCGCGCCGAGCGTGTTGATCTGCTCCACCAGGGCGCGCACCGTGCGGAAGTTGGCGTCCATCCGGATCTTGGTCATCGTACGGTGCCGCATCATCGCCAGCCAGGCGTTGACCAGGCCGGCGCCGAGCAGCGCCAGCACCCAGCCGGGCGCCAGATCGTCGTCGATCGCCCTCGACAGCAGGTACGGCGGGAGCGTGAGGCCCACCGTCCACAGGGTGCCCAGCGTCGCGCCTAAGGCGACCCGGCCCTTCTGCGCCCACGCCAACCAGCACAAATACCGAGCAGCCGCCTTCATGGCGATCACGGTAGACCATGGCCGTACCGGCCGGTCGGCGGGGTTCCTCCGTGGCGGCGCGGTCGCTTCGGGGCCGAGGACGCCTTGGTTCAGCCCCGTGTGACGTCGAAGGGCGGCAGGTCGGCCAGGTCCAGCACGGCTGCGGGCGGGAAGTCCGGCCACGAGTTCGGCGGGTCCTGGTTCAGGTTGCGCAGATGCCTGTCGATGAAGCGCTGGGGGTCGCGCAGCACCCTGACCGTGGTGGCGGCGTCGATGACGCCGTCCCGCAGCGCGTCGGCGAGCTCGTCGAGGTCCAGGACCTCGTAGCGGGGTCCGGCCGGGGGCACGACGATGTCCACGTAGAGGTCGCGGACCGTCAGCCGTTTCGGGCTCGCCTCCTCCACCTCGACCAGGTCGATGTACCACGCGCCTTCGAGTGCGTCCACGAAGGTGACCGGCCGCCGGATCTGCACCCCTTCGTCGGCGATCACGAAGCAGCGATCGGTCGTGGGACGGCCGGGAACCCGCCAAGGGGGAAGGATCTCGACGTCGTAGGCCACGATGTTGTCGCCGGTTCGGACGCCGGAGCACCATTGCCCGGTGCGGTGGTGGACACGTACCTGTTCAAGGGTCACGAATCGCAGTATGGCCGCGCCGGGACGGCGGCGCCGCCGATGGACTGGCCCACCATCGCGATCCGGGCCGGATCGATCAGGGCGCCGCCCTTCCACGCGGGCCGCGACCCGGTCAACCGGTCGAGCACGAAGCGCGTGTCGATCGCCCGGCTTCTGATCACCCTCTGGCCGAAGTCGTCGTCGTCGACGTTCGCGCAGGCGGCGCAGGTGGCGATCCGCCCGTCAGGGAAGGTGGTGGCGAAGTTCTCGTAGGTGTGGTCGATGCCGGCCACCACGTACCCCCGGCTCGCCAGGTCCTCGGCCAGACCCGTGAGCGAACTGCGCGGCCAGGTGAAGCCGGGCGACAGCACCACGAGCGGCAGGCCGCGCCGGCGTCCCGAGGGCTCGGCGTCTTCGAGGGCGTTCGTACGGGTGCGGCTCAGCCCGTCCGGCGGAATGCTCTCCAGTTCCTTGATCCCCGATCCCTTCAGGAGCAGCTCCGACTCCTTGGGGGTGACGTACGGCGCCCGCCGTCCGGCCTGCGCCGCCGTCGGGTACCACAGGGAGACCATGAGCTCCCTCGTCCTGGCCGCGGGGACCCACGGGTCGGGACGGGAGGCGTCGGTCAGGTGCAGGGACGTCATGCCGACCCGGTGCGGGCCGGTCGGCTTCGGGAGATACGGCGTACCGGGTGCCGCGGCAGCGGCGGGTGTCCAGGCGAGGGAGGCCGTGAGGGCGAGCACCCCGGCTACGGCGGCCACGAGTACGGGCCTTCTGGGCTTGTCGAGTGCCATGCGGTTGATCTTGCGGTTCCGGGGCAAGGCCGACATCGGCCACGAGTCCACAACCCGCTCGGCCGAACGGCTGATCTTGCCCCCGTCCATGGACGCGGACGTTCCGGCATCCGACCTAGGACGGCTGCGCGCCGCGGCCCAGCCGGTGCCGCACCCATTCCGGATGGGCGTCGCCGACCTCGATGCTGTTCTCGTCGAGGGCGTTGGCGATGTGGAAGCGTCCCGTGCCGAAGGCGAACTCCACCGCGAGGGTGCCGGCCGCCACGTCGGGACGTGATGGCCGCCACTCGAGCAGGGCAACCTCGCGCAGTTCCTGGCCGACGAACGACTCCAGCCGTTCGTCGGCGCTGGACCACGCCGGGGTGAGCTCGTCCTCCTCCCAGCCGGTGACCGGGGCCGTGACGAAACGTACGAGCGCGAAGCCACTCAGCCGCCGACCGGCAAGCGCGGCCAGGCGCGGCCCGTGGTGCTCGCGGACGGCTTCGAGCCCGACGAGAAAGGTCGGCTCGAAGCCCGAGACACCCATCACGACAGGCGATTGTCCCGGTTCACCAGCGGTTGTCGAGGGGGTGCCGTCACCGTTGATCGACGTGTTCTTGCGGGGCGGCCGCGGCGCGGGCGGCGTCGAGGCGTTCGAACGGGCCGGGGCCGTCGTGCGGCTTCGGCGGGGCGCCGAGGTGGCGGACGCGCAGCTCGTCCATCAGCTCCTCGATGAACGCGGGGCCCTCGTCCCGCATGGCCTGCTGCCGGCTCCGGAGGTCGTCGCTGCCCGGACGCCAGTCGAGGCCCCAGTCGCCGAGGGCGTAAATGACCGGAAGGGTCCGGATGCCGGCTTCGGTGAGGCTGTAGCGGGCGCGCTGACCTCGCGCGGCGGTGCCGCGGGCGAGGATCCCCGCCTCGACGAGCCGCACGAGGCGGTCGGCGAGGATGTTCGAGGCGATGCCCTCGATCGACCCGGTGAGCAGCGCCCGGAAGTGGCGGCGGTCGTGGAAGATGACGTCGCGCAGCACGAGCAACGTCCAGCGATCTCCGAGCACCTCGACGGCGGCGTTGATCGGGCATCCGGACCGTGGTTCCACGATTCCTCTCCTCCTTGACAGGGTTTTCGCTCCTCCTATAGTAGTTGCAAATTGCAATCACTTTTTCCGAGGAGGAGCTGATGGGTCGCTTCGTCTACGCGATGCAGGTCTCCCTCGACCTGCGGATCGAGCAGGTTCCGGGGGACGCCGGCGCCGGCGAATGGCTGCGTGTCGACGAGGAACTGCACCGCGCGGCCAACGCGCAGATGCGGGCGCTCGCGCTCATGGTCCACGGGCGGGTCTACTACGAGGTCAAGGAGGAGTACTGGCCACGGGCGAGCGAGGACGCGTCGTTGCCGGACTACATGCATGAGTACGGCGAGATGTGGACGGCCAAGCCCAAGGTGCTCGTCTCCCGCACGCGCCGCAGCGCCGCTCACAACACCCGGATCATCGGCGGCGACGACGCGATCGAGCAGCTCGCCGCCCTGCGCGCCGAGACCGACGGCAGCATCGGCGTGGGCGGCGCGACGCTCGCGACGCAGCTGCTCCGGGCGGGGCTGCTGGACGAGTTGCTGCTCTTCACCCACCCCGCGATCCTCGGCTTCGGCAGGCCGCTGTTCGACGACTACGACCTGCCGATCGATCTCGACCTGCTGGAGCAGCGAACGTTCGAGCAGGGCGTCACGATGCATCGCTACGCCGTCCGGGACGCGAAGGAGGCGAGCTCGTGCTGAAGCAGGTCGCGGAGGGCGTGTGGGTTCACGAGAGCGAGTTCGTGCAGAGCAACGCCGTTGCGGTGCGGGGCCGGGCCGGGGTGCTGCTCATCGACCCCGGGGTGACCGGCGCCGAGCTCGACTGCCTCGCGCACGACCTCGCCGGATCAGGCCGGCCCGTGGTGGCGGGGTTCTCGACCCATCCGGACTGGGATCACCTGCTCTGGCACGCCCGGCTCGGCGACGCGCCCCGTTACGGCACGGCGCGCTGCGCGGCCACCGTCCGTGAGCAGCTGCCGGACGAAGCCGCGAAGGCCCGCGTCGCCGACCACCTGCTGGAGACGGAGATCGCCGGCCAGGTGCCGATGGACCTGCTCGGCCTCATCACCGGCCTGCCCGCCGGAACCACCCGGATCCCCTGGGACGGCCCCGAGATCCGGATCATAGAGCATCAGGCACACGCCCCCGGCCATGCGGCGCTGTTGATCGAGGAACGCGGGGTTCTCGTCGCCGGCGACATGCTGTCCGACGTCCTGGTTCCGATGCTCGACCTGGACGGCACCGCCGACCCGATCGAGGACTACCTCACCGCGCTCCGGCTGCTGGAGGACGTGGCGGGCGGCGTCGACGTCGTCGTCCCCGGCCATGGGTCCGTCGGCGGGTCCGACCAGATGAAGGCGCGGATCGCGCAGGATCGGGCGTACGTGCTCGGGTTGCGGAACGGCCACGTCTCCGCCGATCCGCGGATCGGCCCGTCGGCCAAGCCGGGCTGGGAGTGGGTGAGCAGCGTGCACGAAGGGCAGCTCCAGAGCCTCGCCGGAAGAGGCGGGCACGACGGGATGTCCCGCTAGCAAATGCCCACAGGCCGCCGGAGCCCCGGGGCCACGGGCGAGCCAGGATCTGTGCGGGCGAGCGCTGGTCAGCAGCAGGCGAGGGTCCGTCGGCCGCGTGCGGCGGCCGGCAACGCACGGCGGGATGGGACGGACTGCCCGAGGGACATGGCCGAACACCTGCTCTTTCACGGGCACAGATCCTCATCCGATCGGCCCAGAGGGACGTCGATGCCGGTCCAGCAGATCAGAACAGATCTTGTGGCGTCCAATACTGGTATGGGACGCCGGTGGATATCGCTGCTGTTCGGGCAGGCGGACGATTTCAGCCAGGCGCCGGCGGGATGTTGTGGTTGAAGCGGAACATGTTGCCGGGGTCGTGGGCCGTCTTGACGGCGACCAGCCGCTCGTACGCCTCCGGTGTGAACGCCTGCCGCACGTCCTCCGGATCGGTGTGGGCGACGCCCGCCATGAAGTTGAGCGTGCGCATCCCGCTGTTCCAGGGGGCGAGGGTCTGGACGACCCGGTCGTGCCCGGCATGTACGGCCTCGTCCTCGCCGATGCCGAGGACACCGGCGGAGTACAGCTGGAACTGGGCGGCGGTGCGCGCGACCGCGTTCGGCAGGCGCGGCGGCCGGGCGAGGGCGCCGCCGAGATGACGGATCTCGATGCCGACCGCGCTGTTCGACCCGGGGCCCACCAGCGCCAGGATCGCCTCGACGGCGTCCTGGTCGAGGTGGGTGAGCTGGAAGTTGTCGATGTGGTACGAGCCGGGCGTCGGCGGATCGTTGTGGATGCTGCCGACCTCGGTGTACGGGAGGTCGGTGACCGTGTCGAGCAGCGGCGTGGCGATCTCGCGCAGCGGCTGGACCAGCCGGGCGCCGTCCTGCGGCGAGCCGAGGTAGCTCAGGCGCAGGTGCAGGGCGAAACGCCCGCGCAACTCCCCAGGGACCTCGGGCACATCGGGCCAGGGCATCATCAGGAAGGAGGAGCTGAGCTCGTCGGGCGCCTCGGTGACCCAGGTGCGGTAGAAGTGCAGCACGTCACGGATCGACTCGGCCGCGAAGAACAGGCCGCCGCCGTAGATCCGCGACACCTCCACCAGTTCCACCTCAAGTGAGGTGACCACCCCGAAGTTGCCCTTGCCGCCGCGCAGCGCCCAGAACAGGTCGGTGTTCTCCTCCTGCGAGGCGGTGCGCGGTTCGCCGTCGGCGGTGACGACCTCGATGGAGCGTACGTGGTCGGCGGCGTAACCGTAGCGGCGGGACAGCACGCCGATGCCGCCGCCCAGCGTGTAGGAGACGGCGCCGACGAACGGCGCCGAGCCGTTCAGCGGGGCCAGGCCGTGCCGGGCGGCGGACTGGATGACCTCCCGCCACAGCACGCCCGCCTCCAGCCGCGCGGTGCGGCGCTCGGGGTCGACCCGGTGGCCGTCCATGCGCCGCGTGGAGATGAGCAGGGCCCCGTCGGCGGGTGGCCCCACACCGTGGCCGGTGGCCTGTACGGCGACGCCCAGCCCGTGGTCGCGGGCGAAGCGCACCGCGGCCACCACGTCGTCGGCGCCCGCCGCGCCGACGATGACGGCCGGGTGGTGTACGACGGAGCGGTCGAAGCCCTCCGCCTCCTCGGTGTACCCCGGGTCGCCGGGGAGGAAGACCGGGCCCTTGACGCTGCCGGCGAGTACCGTCACCGCCCCGGCGGTCAGAGCGGGGCCACCCGTCGGCGGGATTTGCTCGATCACTGGCATGTCCTCACGTGTCGTCATTCAGCTGGCTCGGTCCAGGTCAGCCCGTGGTGAAGTCGAAGGTCGGGTTCCGCCGGACCCCCACCCGCTCCAGCGCCTCTGCCAGCAGGTGGACCTGGTCCAGGGAACTGCTGACCGGGTAGAGCACCAGGTCGTCGACGCCCGCGTCCGACAGAGCGATCAGCTCCTTGAGCAGGCGCTCGTCGGAGTCGAGCGAGTCGGCGCGGACCGACTCGTAGTAGGGCGACTCCTTGGACCCGTAGTAGTGGGCCACGTACTCGTCGGTGAGCTGGACGGCCTCGGGACCGCAGCAGAAGTAGCGGCCGGTGAGGATGTGCGGCCTGCCGGGCCGCCCAGCCGCGGCCCATGCCTCGGTGACGCCTTGGACGCCGTTCACCAGCAGGTCCAGGCTCAGCGTCGGCGCCACCCAGCCGTCGCCGAAGCGGGCGGCGCGGGCATGGCCCGCGGGGATCAGGCCACCGATGAGCAGCTTGGGACGGCCCTCGCCGGGCAGCGGGGTCGGGCCGGAGATGCTGGTGACCTCACCGTCCCAGACGCGGCGCATCTCGGTCAGGGTGTCGTCGAAGATCTTGCCGTGGCCCTTGTCGGGAGCGCCGCTGAGGGTGAAGTCGTCCGGCCAGCCCCCGATGCCCAGGCCCGCCGTTAGCCGGCCCTGCGAGATCAGGTCGACGGTGGCGAGCTGCTTGGCGAACAGGATCGGGTTGCCTCGCCATCCGACGTTCAGCACGCTGGTGAACAGCTGGACGCGCTCGGTCACCGCCGCGGCGATGCCGAGGGAGATCAGCGGGTCCAGGATGTCGTAGACCAGGCGGTCGATGGATCCCAGGGAGTGGAAGCCGAGGCGCTCACTGTCCTCCGCCCACTGCTTGACCTCCCGCGCAGGACGTCCGGGAACGGCGATCGGCAGACCGATTCCAATATTCACGAGCACTCCGTCTCAACCAGATCTCACTTGGGCACAACGATCCGGACGGTCCATTTCCGGCCGTCCTCATGCGCCCGCCGAGGCGCACAGCCGTGACGATATTCAGCGAGATCGGCATCGGGCTTGTACGGATCGGACATGCTCCGAACCGGCCGGCCCGGGCGCCTTCGAGCCACGCTCTAGGCGGACGTCGTGAGGCGCTGCGCCTGTGCGCGGCCCACCGAGGCCGCCCGCTCCAGATAGTCGGCGATCAGGGCGAGCGCGTCGTCGTCGTAGTGGTCGAGCATCTCGACGAACGCCCTGCCGGGAACGTCCCAAGCCGCGCCGATCCGGGCACGGGCCTCCGGGGTCAGGGCGACCAGGGCGCGCCTGCGGTCGGCCGGGTCGGCGTGCCGCACGACGAGACCCGCCTTGTCCAGGCGGTCGACCAGGCGGGTGGCCGAGCCGGGGGTGAGTCCGGCCAGGCGGGCGATCTCGCCGGTGCTGATCGGCCCCTGCTCCAGATCGAGCAGGGCCACGCATTGCAGGTCGGTGGGGTGGAGGCCGAGCCGGTCGGCCATGGCCTGGTTGAACAGCGTGTAGGCCGCGTAGTGGCGCTGACTCTCGTCGCTGATGCGCTTGAGCATCTCGGCTCGATTTGACACGTGCGGCTCCGTACTCCTCATAATGTTCGTCACGCAATCATTGCATGACACAACTTCTGTGTCGCGCTTTCATTCTATCGACAGGCGTCGCGCTCACGTCGCGAAGAGTCTGCGAAGGGATCTGCACCGACATGACCACCCTTGTCACCGGCGCTCGCGGCGCCGTCGCGACCGCTCTCATCGGCCTCCTGCGCGAGCGGGGCTTGTCTGTACGACCGGCGTCCAAGGCCCCCGCCGACCCGTCCGTCGTCAGGTGCGACCTGGGCGATCCGTCCACCTTTGACCGTGCGCTCGCAGGCGTGACCTCGGTGTTCCTGTACGCCGAGCCGTCGCACGCGCAGGAGTTCGCCGCGGCGGCCGAGGCGGCCGGGGTCGAGCATGTCGTGCTGCTGTCCTCCGCCGCCGTGCTCATGCCCGATCCCGACAGCAACCCCTTGGCCGCCACGCATCTCGTCCCGGAACGCGCCCTGGCCGCCTCGCCCGTGCCGAGCACCGTCCTGCGGCCGGGCACCTTCTGCGGCAATGCGATGGCGTGGTCATGGGCCATCAAGTCGGGGACGCCGATCACGCTGCCCTACCCGAACGCGCACGTCGACGCCATCCACGAGGCGGACATCGCGGCGGTCGCGGCCGCCGTTCTGGCCGATCCCGACCTCGGCGGCAGAGCGTACACACTGACCGGGCCCCAGTCGCTCACGTTCACCGACCAGATCGAGATCCTCTCCCGCGTCACCGGGCGGGACATCGCGATCACGCCCGTCACCAGGCAGGAGTGGACGGCCGAAATGGCGCAGTACATGAACGCGGCCTTCGCGGACGCCCTGCTGGACTACTGGCAGAGCTGCGACGGCCGTCCGATCGAGCTCACGCCGGTGGTGGAGGAGCTGACCGGCACGCCCGCGCGGACGTTCGCCTCCTGGGCCGAGGAGAACCGGGCGGCGTTCCTCGGCCAGCCTGCCTGATCGCGCGGCGCGGCCGCTTGCGACTCCGGTCGCAGACAGGTCGCGGCGGTCATACCGGGGTCGCATGCGGCTCTCGGCCTCGGGCCCGATGTCCGGCCGAGGTCATTGCGACACCGTGATCACATGAACGTGACCGTGTTCGGCCTGTCCCTCGTGGAACTCCTGGCCGTGGCAGCCGCCGTCGTGCTGGTGCTGGCTCGCTGGCTGCCGCCCGGAGCGCGCCGGCCGTCGATCCTGGCCGGTGCGGCGGCCCTCGTGGTGTCCGCGGGCGTGCTGGCCGTGCTCGGGATCCGCTGGCAACTCCTCCCCGTTTTGGCAGGCGGGGGCATCGCGCTGGCGTTCGCCGCGCCGTCACTGCTGGGGTGGCGTGCCGGGCGGCGGGCTCGATGGTGGCTGGCGCTGCCGGGGTCGGCGGCATGCCTGGCGCTGGTCCTCGCGGGCGCGACGGCGGCGTGGGCGCTGCCCCTGCCGGTGTTCCCCGAGCCGTCGGGCGCCTACGCCGTCGGCACCACCGTCGTCCAGTGGACCGACGCTGATCGGGCGGAAGCCGCCACGTCCAGGACCGATGACAAGCGGGTGGTGGTCGTCCAGCTCTGGTATCCCGCGCAGGACGTCCCCCCGGACGCCGAGCGCGCGCGGTACCTCGGCCGCACGGCACGCGAAGCACAGGTCGTCGCCCGTGGCCAGGCCGAGTACCTGGGCCTTCCCGCCTTCGTGCTGGACGAGCCGGCACGCGCCCGCACGCGTTCGGTGCCCGATGCGCCGGTGGCCGGCGGGGGCCGGTTCCCCTTGGTGCTGTTCTCGCCCGGGCTCGGAGGTGTGCGCACCCAGAACACCGCCTGGGCCGAGGAACTGGCCGGGCGCGGGTACGTCGTGGCCGCACTCGACCACCCGTACGACTCGGCCGTCGTCACCCTCGCCGACGGCCGAGCGGTCCGCACGCGCGTCGCGGCCACCGGCGACCAGGCGGAGGACAACAGGCGCGCGGCCGGATGGACGGCGGTCAGAGCCGCCGACCTCAGCTTCGTCCTCACCCAGCTCGGCCGCCTGGACCGTGGAGAGATCCCGGGCCTGCTGAGCGGACGCCTCGACGTCCGCCGCGCCGCAGCGACCGGTCACTCCCTCGGGGGCGCCGCCGCCCTGCAGGCCGCCCGCCAGGACCCCCGCTTCGCGGCCGTCATCGATCTGGACGGCTTCCCCCGCGACCCCGTCGCGCGACCCTTCCACCAGCCCGTGCTCGCGCTCACCCACGACGTCGAACCGGGCGAGTCGCCGGACTACATCCCGCGCCTCACGCAGGTGCTCCAGCTCAGCACGGCGACCGGCTACCGGCTCACCGTCCCCGGCACGGCGCACCTCACCTTCACCGACGCGCCGCTCTTCATGCCGCCCCTGCCCGCGCTCATCGGCTCTCTCGGCCGGACCGCCGGGCCGCGCATCACCGCGGCCGCCACCGTCGCCTTCCTGGACGCCACACTCCGCGCCACCTCCGGCGACCTCGCCGCCACCCTGTCCAGGTACGGCCACCTGACCGTCCTGTGACGCCCGTTCTTGGTCGTCGCGTTCAGCGGCGCGACAGGAACGGCAGCAGTCGGCTGATCTCGTCGTCCACTGCCTGCTGTTCGTCCCGGGAGAAGCTGCCGAACGGGGTCAGTCGTACGTCGCCTGCGGTGAAGGACCAGGTGCCGCGGACGTAACCGTCGACGAGCACGGTCGGCAGGACCCTGGCCTGTCCGGGGGTGACGTGCCTGCGGTCGGCGTCGGCGATGATGCGGCTGCGGTCGGCGTGGCCCAGGAGGGCGTTGTCGTAGGCGGGCAGCAGCCGCACCGGCGCGGGGGTGTCGGGGTCAGGGAGCGGGACGTCGGGCAGGTCGAACAGGCGCCGGCCGTCGGGGCCGGTGTAGTGGCGCAGGTCCGAGCCCATGTCCGAGACGATCTGGTCCAGCCGGGTCAGCCCGCACCACGCCTGGACGTCCGCCACGGTGGCGGGCCCGAAGGCGGCCAGGTAGCGGCGGACCAGGTCGCGGAGCGCGGCGGGCTGCGGGGCCTCGACCGGCGCGGCGCTGACGGTGATCGACGAGCGGGTCCCCCACCCGCCCCAGGATGCGGTGGCCGGATCGTGGACGAGCGGGGTGCGCAGCTCGACCTCACCTGCCAGGACTCGGCTGTCGCGGCCCGGGTGGAGGGACGCGAGGCGCCCGGCGAGCTCCTTCCTGGGCAGCGGCCCGGTCCGCAGCAGGGCGCGTCCCTCGGCCACCAGCGTTTCGGGGTCGAGCCCGGCGTTGTTGCGCCGGAAGTGCGCCGAGTCGGCGGTGCGGTTCAGGACGGGCTGCAGCACCGGCCGCAGCCGACGGAAGTCGTCGGCTGCGGCGAGGTGCATCGTGCTGCGCAGGAAACCGGACCGGACGACCCGTCCCTGGGTGAGCAGGGCGGTGAGGTCGGCGTGGGTGAAGTCGCGGATGCGGGCCCACAGGCCGACGTAGGGCCAGTTCGGCTCCTGCGCCTGCATGGCGACCAGACGGCCGATCACCTCCAGGGCCGTCAGGTCGGTCCGCTCCAGCAGGAACTGCCGCTGGAGCAGGGCCCGGTTGAGCGCCCGGCGGGACAGGACGGTCATACCAGCCGCACCGAGACGTTGCCGCGGTACTCGCCGCGCAGCAGGGCCAGGAACGCGCCGGGGACGCCGTCGATGCCGGTCTCGACGACGGTCCGCGGGTAGACGAACCGGCCCTGGTCGAGCGCTGTGCGGAAGTGGCGGTGCCAGGCGGCGAGCTGGTCGGGGGTGTGGTGGCAGGAGAACGGCAGCAGCTCGACGTCCCTGGCCAGGGCGGCGTCGCGATCGGGCGCGGGGAAGCGGTCGGCGGCGGCGCCGAGCTGGGTGGACAACGATCCGCACAGGGCGAACCTGGCGCCGGGCGCGGCGACTGCGAGCGCGGCGTCGTACAACGCGCCGCCGACGGTGTCGAAGAAGACGGTGATGCCCTCCGGGGCCAGCTCCTTGAGCGCGGCGACCGGGTCGTGGTGGTAGTCGAAGGCGGCGTCGAAGCC
The DNA here is from genome assembly GCF_053596515.1 of Nonomuraea sp. NPDC001684. Taxonomy (NCBI): domain Bacteria; kingdom Bacillati; phylum Actinomycetota; class Actinomycetes; order Streptosporangiales; family Streptosporangiaceae; genus Nonomuraea; species Nonomuraea sp. NPDC001684. The sequence continues at coordinate 12,464 of NZ_JBSFGJ010000057.1, read as the reverse complement.
GAGTTCGTCCACGAGGTAGTCGGCCTTGGCCTGGCTGCCCGCGCTGCCGATCACCTTCCTGGCGCCCAGGTTGCGGGCGATCTGCCCGGCCAGCGAGCCGACACCGCCGGCCGCGCCGGAGACGAAGACGACGTCGCCCTCGCCGACCTTGGCCACGTCCGCGACGCCGTGGTAGGCGGTCGGGCCCTGGGCCAGGTGGTAGGTCGGGTCGGGATGGGCGTCCGGGTCGAGCTTGACGTAGGAGGCCGCCGGGCCCGCCGAGTGCGTGCTCCAGCCGCTCATCGACTGGACCAGGTCGCCCTCCCGCAGGTCAGGGCTCGCCGAGCGCAGCACGGTGCCGATCGCCATGACGCCCACCCGCCGGCCGGGCTGCCAGGCCGGGATCGGAAGGTGGCAGTCGGCGCGCATGAGTTCGAGATAGGTGGCGGCCAGCCCCAGATAGTCGGTACGGACCACGACCTCCCCCTCGATCTCGGCCGGAGCGACGGTGAAGTGCTCGGGGCCCGGGACGGCGGCGATCTGGGCGGTCAACTGAACCTCTTGAGTGATCATGCTGACCACTCTAGGGAGGCTTCCGGCCAGTTTCTGACCGGAAGTACACAGATAATGGCGATATGGCCAACACCAGTTCCCGCACCCTCACCCTGCTGTCGTTGCTGCAGACGCACCGCCACTGGCCGGGCGCCGATCTGGCCGAGCGGCTCGGCGTGTCGGAACGCACACTTCGCCGCGATGTCGATCGCCTGCGCGAGCTGGGCTATCCCGTGCATGCCTCCCGAGGCACCGACGGCGGCTACCAGCTGGCGCCCGGGGCCGTGCTGCCGCCGTTGCTGCTCGACGACGAAGAAGGGGTCGCGCTGGCGGTCGGCATGGGAGACGCGGCGCAGAGCGGCATCGCGGGGCTGGAGGAGGCCGCGGTGCGCGCGCTGACCAAGGTGGTGCAGGTCCTGCCGCCCCGCCTGCGGGCCCGGGTGAACGCGCTGCGCGCGATGACCGTCTCGGCGGCCTCGGCCGGGCCGGTGATCCCGGCGGAGGTGCTGACGATGATCGCCCAGTCCTGCCGGGACCAGGAACGGCTGCGCTTCGACTACGTCGCACGCGCCGGCGCGCGCACCGAACGCGAAGTGGAGCCCCATCGCCTCGTCGCGCTCGGGGGCCGCTGGTATCTGGTGGCCTACGACCTGACCAGGCACGACTGGCGCAGCTTCCGCCTCGACCGGCTGGCCCAGCCACGCAACACCGGCGCCTCCTTCCTGCCACGGCCGCTGCCCGGCGGGGACGCCGCCGCGTTCGTCCGCACCGCGGCCCAGGTCCCCGCCGCCAGGACCGTCGTCGCGCTGGTTCACGCACCTGCGGAACAGGTACGCCGGAGGGCCGGCCAATGGGGCGAGGTCGAACCGGTCGCCCCCGATCGATGCCGGCTCACGATGACCTCCACCAGCCTGGACTGGCCCACGCAGGCCCTGGGCAACATCGGCGCGGAGTTCGAGGTGCTGGAATCGCCGGAGTTCGTCGATCACCTCAGAGACTGGGGCACCCGGTTTCTCGACGCCGTCGACAGATCGTCTCCCGGGTCGCGGTGACAGCCGCACATTGGGGTCGCCGGGTGGGCGTGACGACGGTCAGAAGGCCGTGCGGGTCCCGCTGCGGGGATCCTCCGGCACCAGGTGATCGTCATAGAGTCCGGCGCGTGCCAGGCGTCGCCAGGGCCGGGCCAGGCGGACCGACACGTCGATGTCGGCGTCCGTCGCGTCCAGGTCGAGATCTGCCACGGCCAGGGCCGGTCGGCCGTCTGCCGGACAGCGTGCGAGCCAGCGGCCGCCCGGCGCGACGACCCCTGACGGGACGGTCGCGCTGAACTGCGCCGGGACGGAGTACCCGAGCCAGTAGCCGTACAGCCTCCCGTACGCCTGCGCGACGACCGCTCGCGCCGAGTCGTCGACCATCACCGACAGCAGCACGCAGTCCACCTCCAGGCGCTCGTACTCGGCGAACACCTCGGGGAACTCGGCCTCGATGCACAGGGCGCACCCGAACCGGATGCCGTCGATCTCGAAGACGACCGGGGACGAACCGGGCGCGTACAGGAACGACACCTCGGTGTTCGACAAGAACCGCTTGTCGTAGCGCGTGACCGGCCGGCCCTGGTCGGAGACCACGTACAGGCTGTTGTGCGGCCGGTTCGGCGGGGTCAGCGGGTGGATCGAGCCGAAGGCCACCCAGAGCCCGAGTCGTCCTGCCAGGTCGGCGATCGACTCGGCCTCCTCGTGCAGCACGTCCCAGCGGACCCGGCTCCAGTCGGCCGCGCTCGGCGTCCCGGACGGCCCCGAGCACATCACGTGCTTGCTCGGATATGTGAGCGCCCCCTCCGGGAACTGCACCAGCCGCGCCCCGGCCGCGCTCGCCTCCCGCATCAGGCCGCGCACCTGCGCGCCACTCGCCCGCAGCGCGCCGGGATCGGTGGGGTCCTCGGGCACCGTGCTCTGCGCGACCGCCAGCCGTAAAGTCCTCGCCATCCCGGGAAACTCCTGCCGTTGACCAGGTCGTGCACGGTCGCCGCACCGGTGGCCGCCACCACGATTCTCGCCTCGACCGGCACGGTGAATGCACTTGCATGAACCGCCACCCTTCCCTATGGTTGGTTTGAGCCAACCAACTAATGATGGGAGGGGGCCGGGGTGTCAGGAACGGCGGAGAACGGCGATGTCCGGCTGCGCGAGGCCACCGATCGGGTGGCGGCGGCGCTGGCCACCGTGGGCAACTGGATGTTCGCCCCGACGACGCGGCGACGGATCATGGCCGCCTCCGGGCTGGAGTTGTCGCTGGGCGACTACACCCTGCTCGCGCAGATCTCCCTGCACGCCCCCGTGCGGTTGTCGGTGCTGGCCGAACTGATGGAGGTGGACAAGTCCACGCTCTCGCCCCCCGCCAAACGCCTGGAGTCGCGCGGGTTCATCGAGCGGCAGCCCGACCCGGACGACGCCCGGGCCAGGCTGGTGAGCGTCACGCGCGAGGGCAAGCTCGCCATCCGCGAACTCTGGAAGGCCCGGACGACCGCCGTCGCCGCGCTCATGGAGGGCTGGGAACCGTCCGACATCGAGCATCTGGCCGACGGTCTCGCCGCCTTCGCCGAGGCGATCAAAAAGGGCGCATGACCCTGCGTCGCGGATAGATCGAACACACAGCATCAGGCTCGCTGCCGCGCTGCGGAAATTCGCGCCATCAGCTGGCAAGCTCCTTCTCCCTCCTGAGTCCAGCAAGGACGCCATGACGCCCCAAGAGCCGTTACCGGCCTGGGCGAAACACCGATTCGCTCTCGAAAGGAGCCAGTGATCGTGCCCACTGCCTCGAAGGTCTTCGTGGCCGGCGCCACCGGACTGCTCGGCCGTCAGATCGTCAGCTCCCTTCTCGACCAGGGCGCCGCCGTCCGCGCCCTGGTCCGGCCCGGCGCCGACGCGAGCAAGCAGGCCGCGCTCGCAGCGCTGCGGTCGCGCGGCGTGGAGGTGGCGGAAGGCGACGTCACCGACCCGGCCGAGGTGCTGGCCGAGGCCGTCGGCGACGCCGTCACCGTCGTCTCGGTCGTGCAAGGCGGCCCCGACGTGATCGTGGACGGCCAGGCCAACCTGGCGCGCGCCGCCGCGAAGGCCGGCGCCCGCCGGTTCATCCCCTCCGACTTCGCCATCGACCTGACCAAGCTCGACGACGGCGACAACGTCATGACCGACTGGCGTCGCCGTGCCGCCGCCGCGTACGCCGACGCCGGCCTTGAGGTGATCTCCGTGCTCAACGGAGCGTTCTACGAGGTGATGGTCGGTTTCATGGGCCTGGTCGACTGGCATCGGGGCACTTTGTCGCACTGGGGCGACCCCGATCAGCCGCTCGACCTGACCTCGGTGTCCGACACCGCCGCCTACACCGCCGCCGTCGCCCTGGACCGGCAGGCCACCGGCACGCTGCGTTTCGCCGGTGACGTGCTGTCCATGCGGCAGTTCCACGAGGCCGTCCAGCGCGGCTCGGGCCGCACTCTGGAGCTGCGGCACCTCGGCACCGCCGACGAGCTGCGCGCGGAGATCGAACGCCAAGCCGCCCGAACCCGGAACCCGTTCGACTACGTCGCTCTCCAGTACCAGTGGTGCATGGTGACGGGGAAGGGGAAGTTCGCCGCCCTTGACAACGACCGGTACCCGCAGATCACACCGACTCCGGTGACGGACTTCGTGCGCGCAACCACGCCTGCGGCCTGATTCGCGCTCTCACCTCAGCCGACTGCGTAAACATTTCGTCACTCTGCGCGACATGCGCCCGGAATGAGCCATAAGGGACTGATCAGCCCAGTGGTTCGCTCTCGCCGGACGGCCCTTGGACGCTGCGCATCCACGATGCGGCCTTTCTGGGCGGCTGCGCCGGGCCCTCGGCTCGGCCGGCGACGTCACGCAGGTCGCCGGCGGCTACCGGCTCGACATCGACGCGGCCGACGTGGACGCGCTGCGGTTCGAGCAGCTCGCCGCCGCCGGCCGCGACCGCGTGCGCGCCGGCGACACCAACGCCGCGGCGGCCCTGCTCGCCGAGGCCGTGGCGCTGTGGGGCGACCGTCCCGGCGCCGAGCCCCCGGCGGTCGCCGCGGTGGCGCGATGTTCGAGGCCCGGATGCGGGTCGAGGGCTCCGACCTGGACGTGCTCGTCGACCAGCTGGCCGGACGGGAGAGCCTGCTGCTGATCGACAACTGCGAGCACCTGATCGACGCCGTGGCCCACCTCGTCACGGCCCTGCTCGCCCGATGCTCCGCGCTGCGCGTGCTGTCCACCAGCCGCGAGCCCCTCGCGGTCGACGGCGAGGCGCTGGTGCCGCTCGGCCCGCTCGCGCTGCCCGGCCCGGACGACGACGTCGAGCAGGCCCGCCGGGCGGCGTCGGTACGCCTGTTCACCGAGCGGGCCGCCGCCGTGCGCCCGGGTTTCGAGGTGGACGAGACGACGTTGCCGCAGGTCCGTCGGGTGGTCCGCGGCCTGGACGGCATGCCGCTGGCGCTGGAGCTGGCCGCGGCCCGGCTGCGCACGTTGTCGCTGCCCGAGCTGGCCGACGGGCTGTCCGACCGGTTCCGGCTGCTCACCACCGGCAGCCGCACCGCGCTGCCCCGGCACCGCACGCTGGCCGCGGTCGTCGACTGGAGCTGGCAGCTGCTGAGCGATGACGAGCGCACGGTCGCCGAACGCGTCTCGATCCTGCCCGGCGGCGTCACGCCGGCCTCGGCCGCCGCGGTCTGCGCGGGCACCGCGGTGCGGGCCGACGAGATTCCCGACCTGCTCGCGGCCCTGGTCGACCGGTCGTTGCTGCAGCTCGCGCCCGATCCGGGCCGCTACCGCATGCTGGAGACGCTGCGCGAGTACGGCACGGACCGCCTGGCCGGGACGGGCGACCTCGGCACCGTCCGCGACCTGGCCGCCGGTCACTTCACCGAGCTCATGGCCCGGTACGACCCGCAGCTGCGCGGCCCCGGCCAGCTGGCGGCCATGCGGGTCAACAGCGCCGAGTACGACAACGCGCTGGCCGCCCTGCGCCGGCGGTGCGACACCGGCGACGCCCCCGGCGCGGTCGCGCTGGCCCTGAGCCTGACCTGGTACTGGCAGATGTTCGGCCGGCACCGCGACGCGGCCTATTGGCTGGGCGAGGCACTGGCGGTGCCCGGCGGCGAGCCGACGCCCGAACGTGACTGCGCCCAGGCGATCCACCTGGCCAACCGGGTCGACACCTGGCCGGGGATGACCGCCGGGGAGGCCGCCGACGACCGGGCGCGGATACGGGAGCTGACCAACCGGATGCTCGCGTACCCGGAGCTGCCCGGCCCGTACGGCGCGTACGCGCTCACGCTCGCGTTCCTGCAGGAGGAGAGGAGCGCGCTGGCGATCGTCGAGCAGCTGGCCGACGGCGACGACATATGGCTGTCCGGGCTGGCCCGGATGTTCCGGGCCCAGCTCGCCGAGAACGCGGGCGACCTCGACACGACGCGCGCCGACGTGACCTCGGCCCTGGCCCGCTTCCGGCAGGTCGGCGACCGCTGGGGCCAGGCGACCGCGCTGCCGATGCGCGCCCAGCTGCGGCAGTACGACGGCGACCTCGACGGCGCGCTGGCCGACCTGCGCGAGGCCCGGTCGCTGGCCGCCGAGTTCGGCTCGCTCAGCCTCGGCGACCAGGTCTTCAGCGACCTGCGCTGGATCGACCTGCACCTGCGGCGCGGCGACACCGTCCTGGCGATCGCGATGATCGAGTCGGCCCGCGAGCGGGTGCGGCGGGCGACCTCGACGGAGCTGCGGGCCCTGTTCGACGCGTGGGAGGCCGGCTTCCGGATGCGGCTCGGCGACCTGGACCGGGCGCGCGCACTGCTGGACGACGCCGAACGGGACCTCGACGGCGACGCCACGTTCGCCGGTGACCACGTGCGCACGCTGGTCGGCAGCGCGCGGGCCTGGCTCTGCCTGGAGACCGGCGACCCGGCCGGCGCGGAGAAGGCGCTGGAGAAGGCGTACGCGGCGGCGTCGCGGACCGGGGACCTGCCGATCCTGTCGCTGGTGGCGGTGAACGCCGCCGCGCTCGCCGAGGCGCACGGACGGCATCACGACTCGGCCGTCCTGCTCGGCGCCGCGTCCCGGCTGCGCGGCGCTCATGACCGCACCGATCGGCAGGTCGGCGAACTCAGCCGCAGAGGGCGGGCCGCGCTGGGCGAGGCAGCCTTCGCCGCGGCGTACGGGCAAGGCCGGCGCCTGGACGGCAAGACGGCCGCGATCGCAGCCGACCCGGCCCGGCTGCGCGGACCGGACGTGGCGTCGGCGTCACCGGTCGAGTTGCACTGCCCCGGCATCGGATGTTAGCGTCGCCGACGTCCGGTTGATCACTTCCCGGACTGTCCGCGTCCTGGCGATCCATCGGGAGCCTCGAGAACAGACGAACACATGAAGGACCTTGATCGATAATCCCGCAAGCGGGTGGATCAGGGTTGAGAGGGCCTAACAGGCCGGTTCGCGTCAGGTTCGTGCCTGACCATTCCCATCTCCATCGCCCGTTCAGGGTCGATGTTCTTCCGTTCGTTCGCGGGCTCTGCGGAGCTTGCTTCCTGATCGCTAGGAATCTTCGTGACCTCCCGTTCTTCCGCACCTGTCGTTGCCGTGCCGGGCGGCGCCACCACGGTCGTCGTCCTCCTGATGGCGGCGGTCTTCCTGTCCCTGCTCGACTCGCAGATCGTCGCCACGGCGCTGCCCCGCATCGTCGCCGACCTCGGCGGCCTGGACCGGTTCGCCTGGGTCAGCACCGGTTACCTCATCGCCGGCAGCGTCGCCGTCCCCGTCTACGGCAAGCTCGGTGACCTCTACGGCCGCAAGCGCGTCTTCCTCGTCTCGATCCTGGTCTTCCTGGCCGGCTCGGTCGCCTGCGGCCTGGCCTAGGCCATGACCCAGCTGATCGTCTTCCGGGTCGTCCAGGGCCTCGGCAGCGGCGGCCTGTTCATCTCGGTGCTGTCCATCCTCGGCGAGATGTTCACCCCTCAGCAGGGCGCCCGCTACTACGGCTGGTTCTCCCTGACCTTCGGCGCCGCGTCCCTGACCGGCCCTGCCATCGGCGGCCTGCTCACCGACCTGGCCGGCTGGCGCTCGATCTTCCTGGTCAACCTGCCCCTCGGCGCCCTCGTCGTAGCCGTCGTCGCGATCCGGCTGCACCTGCCCGTCCAGCGCGGACAGGCCCGCCTCGACCACCTCGGCGTCATCCTCCTGGCCGCCGCGATCGTCGCGGTGAACCTGCTCACCACCTGGGCCGGCACCGCCCACGCCTGGACCTCGCCGGTCATCCTCGGCCTGGCCGCCGCCTGCGTGCTGCTGCCGGTGCTGTTCGTGCTCGCCCAGCGCCGCGCGGCGGACCCGGTCATCCCCTTGCGCCTGTTCCGCGATCGCACGTTCTCCGCCGTCGTGGCGGCCGGCTTCCTGCTGCTGTTCGGCATCGCCGGCGGGCTCAACTCCCAGGCCCTGAGCCTGGCCGCCCGCAACGCCGCCCGTCGTGACGACATCGGCGCCGTCCAGGGCACCGCCGCCATGGCCCGGCAGACGGGCACCGCGCTCGGCACGTCCTTCTTCGCCGCGCTCGTGACCGGCAGGCTGCCGGCCCACCCCGGCCCGGCCGCCTACGCCGACGCGCTGCACCTGGTCTTCCTCGCCGTCGTCCCGATCGCGCTGATCGGGCTGACCCTGTCCCTGCTGCTCCCTGACGTCAAGCTCTCCCGGTCCTGAACCGCGCGGAAAGGACCCTTCATGTTCCTCATCACCGGTGCCACCGGCACTGTCGGCTCCGAACTCCTCGCCCTGCTCGCCGGCCGGAACGTGCCTGTCCGGGCGATGACCCGCGATCCGGCCAAGGCCGCGTTCCCCGCCGGCGTCGAGGTCGCCACCGGCGACCTCGACCGGCCGGACACTCTTGACGCCGCCCTCGACGGCGTCGAGAAGGTCTTCGTCCTGCCGCCCGGGTACGGCCCGGACGGCCCCGTCCAGGAACGCGACCTGGTCGCCGCGGCGGCCCGGGCCGGGGTCTCCCATCTGGTCAAGCTGTCCACCAGCGGCGTCACCTTCGACGCCACCGATCCCATCAGCACCGGCCATCGGCTCGGCGAACAGGTCGTCATGGACTCCGGCCTGCCGTGGACGATGCTGCGCCCCGGCACCTTCATGACCTACCTGCACGGCTACGCCCCCACCATCGCCGCCGAGCACACCATGTACGTCACCGAAGGCGACCCCGTCTCCGCGATGATCCATCCCCGGGACATCGCCGCCGTCGCCGCGCATGTCCTGACCACACCCGGCCACGACGGCCGGGCCTACACCCTCACCGGCGGCCAGGCCCTCTCACCGCGTGACCAGGCCGACGTCATCGGGCAGATCCTGGACCGGTCGATCAAGCTCGTCGAACGCAGTGCAGCCGAGACCCGGGCGGAGTTCGACCGCCTCGGCTGGTCGGGGCCTCGTCTGGAGGCGCTGCTGGAGCTCAAGCGCCAATCGGCGGCCTGGGACCGGAAGGTCTTCGACACCGTCGAAAGGCTCACCGGCCGGGCTCCGCTGACCCTCCACGACTGGGTTCGCGAGAACGTCCACGCCTTCCGGTGACGGAACCGTCCCGGCGCGGGCCGTGGCGTGTCTCACACGCCCTTCAGCACACGATCGAGCGCCGCCCGGCCCGCAGGCCCCCAGTGCGGCTTGCCGCCGGGCAGGCCGCGATCTCCGTTCTGCCCCATGAGCAGCAGGAAGAGGCTCTTCATGGCAGCCAGCCCGCGGGCGCGCCGGATCGCCCCCTCGTCCGCCTGTCCGTACGCGTCGAAGAAGCGTGCGGCCGCGCCCGCGGGGAGCAGCACCCATGCGGCGGCCAGGTCCCACGCCGGATCGCCGGCGAACAAGGAACCGAAGTCGACGATGCCCGCGAGCGTTCCGTCCGAGACGACGACGTTCGCGGGATGCAGGTCGCCGTGCACCCACACCGGCGGGCCCGCCCACTCGGGGGCGGCGACCGCATCGGCCCACACGTCACGGACGGCGCCGACATCGCCGACGGCGCCGGGGTCAACGGCCTGCAAGAAGTGTTCGAAGCCGCTCGTGCACCTCTTGGGGTGAGCGCCGAGGTCCGCACTGGCGGGGGCCTCGGCGGGCGCCTCCACATGTAGCGCCCGCAGGAAGCCCGCCAGCGTGTCGGCCGCGTGGGCGGCCCTGCTGATCGAGCCGTGGTCCAGCGGCTCACCGGCGACCCACGTCATCACGGTCCAGTGCTTGGGGAAGCGCCCGGACGGTTCGCCGAACCGCACGGGGGTCGGCACCGGCAGCGGCAGGCGCGGGGCCAGCACGGGTAGCCACCGCCGCTCCTTGAGCTGGAGCTCCGGGGTGGGGTCCATGCGCTGCATGCGCACGGCCAACTCGTCCCCGAGGCGCCACATCTGGTTGCCCCAACCCCCCGCCACCTCCCGGACGGCCAGCCCGGCGAGGTCTGGATGTTGCTCCCGCAGCAAGTCACGGACCAGGTCAGCGGTGATCTCGATCTCGGTCATGCGAAGCCACAGTACCGAGGCGGCCGGTGTCGGACGTCAGTCGATGCGCTGGCAGATCGTCACCGGCAGACGCGGCGACCAGGTGCGGGTGGCCTCGTCGTAGGCCTGCGCGTAGCCGTTCTTGCTGCCGGAGCAGGGGGCGGCGATGGTCGTCTCCACGTAGACGGCGCCGCCGGGGGTGACGGGGTGGGTGCGGGCGATCACCCACCTGGAGAACTTCGTGACGCCGTTGTTGAACTTGACGGTCACGAAGACGCGGTGGTCGACGGTGAAATTGCCGCCGGCGACCTTGAGGTGGTTGTTGAAGGTGTAGGTGAACAGGAAGGAACGCGCCTGTGCGAGATCCCGGGCGTGGCTGGTGTTGTCGAGGTCGGAAGGCGAGGCCGGCGACGCGTTCGCGGCGCTGCTCATGGCCGGGACGGTCAGGGCGATGGTCGCGGCGGTGGCGGTGAGGCCGAACAGGGCGCGCAAGCTGCGGTTCATCGGAACCTCCTGTTGTATGGGGACTTGAGCACCATTGAGCGGCCGACCGCCTGCAACGCGCTTTCAAGCCCCCGGACATCCGCCGACCGGCGCGGGCTGACCCCACTGTTCTGGCAGCACGTCCAGCCTCTCGGCGAGGTGCGGCTGGACGTGGCCCAAGCGTCTGCCGCTGAGCGGCGTCGCGAACCGCAGCAGCCCGGATATGGCCAGGCGGCGCATGGTGATCGCCCCGGGTCCGCCGGGGAGCGGCTGTCGTCACTGAGCCGGGTGGCCGAGATATCGGTGCAGGGCTTGTCGTCCGGCTGGGACGAAAGGCCCTCGATCGACCACCTTCCGCAGTTCGGGCTCCGTGACCCAGGCATGCCAAGCGATCTCGGACGGATCCGGAGCCAACGGCTCGGCGACCAAGGCCTCGTGCACCCCGAACCAGACAGGGCTGATCCCCGCCTGGCACAGGAACCTGAACAGAGAACGCACCGGAACGCCGACGCTCAGTTCCTCGACCAGTTCCCGGGCCGCCGCGTCCTCATACGACTCGCCCACGCCCACGGCGCCGCCGACCAGCACGTCATAGTGGCCGGGAAAGCGAACATGCTCCTCGGCCCGGCGCAGCACGAGGATCCGCCCCATCGGATCGCGGCAGATCGTCGTCGCGATCCGATGCATCCACCGCCGGCGCACCGCCTCTGCGCGCTCCACGACCTCCAGCACGCGGTCCTGTTCATCCACCCGCTCGACCAGCTCACCCACGCGGCACACGGTCGCAGACGCCACCGACAATCCTTACCGGTGCGCTGTCGGAGAAGTCGGCGGCCGGGACGAGCCGTCAGCGGACGCTCGCCGACTGCTTGGCCTCCTGACTGTTCGCCCGGACGCCGCTCGGCGTCCGGGCCGCGGCCAGCCACAGGCCGGTGAAGACGGCGCAGGCCAGCGTCACGGCACCCGCCACGAGGAAGGCGCTGTTGAGGCCGGACTCGAACGAGGCTCCGCCGGACTCCCGCGTGTGCACGATCGCCCCGAGCACCGCCACGCCGAGCACCGCGCCGATCTGCCGGGTGGTGCTGGCGACGCCCGAGGCGAGGCCGCCCTCCTGCGGGCTGACCGCCTGGATGGCGGCCCCGGTCAGCGGCGACATGGTGAGAGCGAACCCGATGCCGACGACCGCCAGCCGCCACCACACGTTCCCGTAACCGGTATCGGCGTGGACGAGCCCCAGCGCCAGCAGCCCCAGCCCGGCCAGCGCCAGGCCGGTGCCGGCGATGACGCGGAAGCCGTACCTGGCCGCGAGCCGGCCCGCGTACGGGCTGACGATCACCATGGCCAGCGAGACGGGCAGGGTCTGCAGCCCGGCGACCAGGATCGAAGTGCCCTGGACGTACACGAAGAACTGGGAGAAGAAGAACGACGACCCCATCAGCGCGAACCCGACCACGACCATCGCCGTGTTCGACACCGTGAACAGCCGCTGACGGAACAGCCGCAGCGGCAGCATCGGCGTCGCCACCCGCCCCTCGACCACGACGAACGCGGCCAGGAGCGCCAGCCCGGCGGCGAAGCTGCCCAGGATCACCGGCGAGGTCCAGCCTCGGGAACCGCCCCCGATCAGGCCGTAGGTCACGGCGCCCACGCCCGCGGCGGACAGGACCGTGCCGGGGACGTCGATCGGCGGCGCGCTCGGGTTGCGGGACTCCCCCAGCGCGCGCAGCCCGGCCAGCAGCAGGACCGCCCCGATGGGCACGTTGACCAGGAAGATGGCGGGCCAGCCGAAGGACTCCACCAGGATCCCGCCCGCCAGCGGTCCGGCGGCCAGGCCGAGGCCGCTGAACCCGGCCCACAACCCGATCGCCCTGACGCGCTCCTTCGGGGCGGGATACGCGGCGGTGAGCAGCGCCAGTGAGGCGGGGCTCAGCGCCGC
>NZ_JBSFGJ010000056.1:0-32603 GCF_053596515.1 Nonomuraea sp. NPDC001684 | reverse complement strand
CACGAAGGGCGCCGTAACCCTCAAGGCCGAAGCCTGGGACACCGAAGGCAACAAGGTCGAACAGACCACCACCCGCGCCTTCCCCTTGCGCTGACACCTGGACCCGAATCCGTGCCCGCCACCCACCCAGGGCGGCGGGCACCTGCCTGACCACAGCCGATACGACTCGTTACTCTTCGCGGCAGACAGTAGTCATTCGCCGCAGGAGTCCCCAGCGGGCTCCCGGTGCCCATCCGCTCGTACGAGAGAGACAGGCATCGACGCCCGCGATCAGGTGGCCGCGCCGACCCGTTCAGGAGCTTCTGGATCTGCGAGCCGCTGACGTGGTTGGGTGACGCGGTGAGCGCGTCGCCGGACACCAGGGCCTGCGATCATGAAGCACTGCGGCCCGGGTCAGGAGACCGTGTCAAGGTCGTGGACGTGCCGTCGGGGAAGCCGATGACGACCTCGCGGGCGGAGACGTCCACGGTGACCGCGTCGCGGAGGGCGGCCGGGTGCACGGCGTCGCCGGAGAGCACGACCAGCGAGACGTGCAGGCCGGGCTCGTCGGCGTGCAGGCACGGGACGGCAGAGTGCGGGCCGAACGCGTTGGACTCGACCTCGCGCTCGACGCTCGCCCGCCGCCAGCCGTACAGGGCGACGATCGCGGAGGTGAGGCCGTCCGCGCGGCGCGCCATCGCCCATCCGCGCCCGGTCGCCACGGTCGGCGGCACGTCCCCGGCCACCGCGAACCCACCTTCACGCACGCCGCCCTCACCGCCGCCCTCACCGCCGCCCTCACCGCTGCCCTCACCGCTGCCCTCACCGCCGCCCTCGCCGCCGGCGATCTCGTGGACGCGGAGCTCCCAGGGACCGCGGACGACCGAGGTGCTGGTGACGAGCGCGCCGCCCGCGGTCCGATGGGAGGAGGAGGCGGTGGCGTCCGCGCACGTCAGCGCCGTGATCGCGGTACGGCGCGAGGGAGTGCCGCCGGGCCCGACCAGCGCGAGGTGGTTGTCGAGATCGCGGGCCCAGGCGTGCTCGGCCGCCTCGGGGGCGGTGCGGGTGGAGTAGGCGAGCTTGGCGTAGTGCGGGTCGTCGGGCGGCGCGCCGTGGTCGCTGCCGTGGTTGAGCAGGCGGACGATCCCGTCGTGCCGGGTGCCGTGCAGGAGCAGACCGGCGGCGGGGACGGCCGCGACGACGTCGTGCTCGTCGATGGGCAGCGGCTGCTCGCGCTCGGTCCACACCGGGTGGTCCGGCGGCAGCAGCAGCCCGAGGAACCCCTTCGACGCCCAGTACGGCGACGCGGGCCCCGAGTACGCCTGCGTCACCGGCAGGAACGGCTCGTACCAGCCGAGGGAGAGCAGCCCGTCGGGGCCCGGCACGCCGCGCTCGGCGAAGTGGCGAGCCACGGAGGAGGCGAGCTTCCTGGTCTGGCCCGGCGCGAGCGGGGTGGCGCCGGTGAGCGCGCCCAGCCAGACGGGCGCGAGGGCGGCGAAACGGTAGGTGAGCGAGCGGCCGTGATGGACGGGCGCGCCGTCCGCACCGAAGAAATGCTGATATGTCGTGAGGAATTCGTGCAGGCGGCTCGTGTACACGCCGGCCCGCTCCGCGTCGCCCGACATGCGCGTCCACAGCAGCGGGTACAGGTGCAGCGCCCAGCCGCAGTAGTAGTCGAAGTTGCGCGAGCCGCCGTCGGTGTACCAGCCGTCGCCGGCGTACCAGTCCTCGATGCGTTCAAGGCCGCGGTCGATCTCCCGCTGCTCGTACGGCCCGCCCACCGACTTCAGGAACTCCTCCGTCACCGTCTGGAACAACATCCAGTTGTTGTCCCAGGTGCGCTTGCCGACGAAGCCGCCGAGCCAGTGGGCGACCCGGTCCCGTACGCCGTCGTCGAGCCGGTCCCACAGCCACGGCCGGGTCTCGTGCAGCGCGACCGCGATCGAGGCGGCCTCCACCATCTGCTGCGAGCAGTCGGTCAGCTCGGGCCACGCCTCGCCGCTGCCGGGGTCGGTGCCCGCCGCGAGACCCCTGGCGTACCGCTCGGCGAGGTCGGGGACGTCGCCCGCCGCGCCCGCGAGGCGGAACGCGGCGAGCAGGAACGTGCGCGCGAACCCCTCCAGCCCGTCGAGCGCCACGCCCGACCAGCTCGCCCGGCCCGGCAGCCGGATCTGCGCGAAACCTGGGGAGGCGTACGGCGTCACCGCCCCGAGCAGCCGGTCGGCGAGAGCCTCCCAGTGGGCGCGGGTCCAGCCGGTGCGCGAGGAGAGCACGCGGTCGGTCGGCGGCAGCGACAGGTACGGAGGGATCAACGTTCAGCCTTTCTTGCCGACGGCGAGCACGGCGGTGTGGGACCGGCCGCGGGAGCCGGCCAGATCGACGGTGACGGAGGGCCGCTCGCCCGTCGTGACCGAGACGGTGTCGTCGGCCCTGACCAGGGCGTGCGCGGGATGGGGAAGCACGAGCGTCACCGCCGCCACGGTACGCCCCGGGTCGGAGACCGCCAGAGTCGTCCGTCCCGCCGCCCGCCGGACCAGGACCGCGCAGGGAGCCGAGGCCGACACCCCGCCCGCCTCCCCCGCCGCCCAGAACGTGGCCGCGAACAGCTCGCCGCCGCCCGCCGAGCGCCCGTGCGCGCGCACCGCCTGCACGGTCGCGGTGTTGGCCAGGATCTCGGCCCGGTCGAAGTCGCGCGTCCGGTCGGGTGTGGCGCCCGGGAGCAGGACCCAGGCGTAGTCCGCGCCGGACGGGCTGATCCCGTGGTCGAGCCAGAGGGTGGTGTAGTCGCAGGTCACGGTGGCGTCCGTGCCCTGCGTGCTCGCGCCGTCGTTGATCGACCGCCAGGTGTCGGTACGGCGCTCGGTGAGCGAGCGCGGCCGGTGGCCGGACGGGAAGACGTACCCGGCGACGCCTTCGAGGTGCGCCCAGCCATCGCCGGTGGTGAGCGGGGCGGAGGTGCGCCGGTTCTCCACGACCGTCTCGATCACGCGGCCGTCGGCGCTGGTGATCCCGGCGCCGAGACAGACGACGGCGTCGTCGAGGCACACCCAGGTCTTGCGGGCGGTGAGCGTGGTCCCCACGGCCATCAGGTCGAGCGCGGCGACGCCGTACCCGTCCGCGGTGGCGCCGCCCGCCCAGGCGTTCTTCGGGCGGAACGTGCCGGTGCCGCCGGAGGAGACGGCCGGGTCGCGCGGGCGGGTGTCGACGGTGGTCCCGGCGAGCCGGTGGGAGTCGACCGTGGGCCAGTAGCCGTCGCTGTAGTGGCCGGCGTCGAGGTAGAGGTACGTCGCGCCGTCGCCCTGGTACCAGGCCCGGTAGTTCTCGCCGTTGCCGCACTCGTACAGGGCGATCCGCTTCGACGACAGGCTGATCGCGTACGACCAGCCGGGACGGCGGTGCACGACGCGGTCCATGTCGGCGAACACGTGGTGGCCGCTCGGCCGGGGCGCGGCGGCGACCGCGTCGTCGGCGAGCACGGCGACGGCCCTCGCGGTGGCCGCGACGTCCGCGCCCTCCAGGAACCGGCCGCGCGCGATCCACCCCTTGGCCAGCTCGCGGAACCGCGCCGCGGACGGCTCCCCCGCGCCGGCCGCCAGGCGCAGGATCGCGTCCACGGTGTCGCGGCCCGCGTCGTGGTCCCGGTTGAACTGCCGCGACACCGCCCGCCCGCGCACGCTGTCCATCATGAGCCCGTCGTGGATCCACGGCGCGTACGTGCGCTCCACCGCGTCCAGCACGACCCGCACCGCCGGGTCGTCCACCTGCCAGGCGCTCCCGCCGAGCAGGCCGAAGATCGCGCTCACCGACTGGAGCAGGACGACGCCGTACGAGCCCGTGTAGGCCACGACGTCGTGCTGGACGAACGAGCCGTCGGCGTAGTAGCCGTCGCCGGAGGTGACGTAGCCGAACAGGGTGTGCTTGCCGGCATCGCGCCGGTCGGACAGGCCGTCGCGGGCGAGCGCGATCTTGTCCGAGCTCTCGCCGACGATGCCGCGCAGGGCCACGATGAGCGCCTTGTCGGCCCGGTTCGCGCCGGTCTCGGCGAAGTTCGTGAGGTTCGTCCGGCGGTCGGGGTTCGGGCAGAAGCGGTCCACGGCGCGGATCCAGGAGGCCCGCCGTCCCGCGTCGACGGCGTCGTGCATGAGCACGCAGGTGTCCATCAGCGCGCGCGGGGCGCCGATCTCCCAGTGCCACCAGTTGCCGGTCTCGCGCTTGCCCTCGTTGTAGGCGCGCTCGTAGAGGAAGTCGAGGCCGCCGATGATCTGCGCGGCCAGGGTCTCGTCGGCGTACAGGGCCGAGCCGCGGCTCGCCCAGGCGGTGGCGAGCGCGCGCAGGCGCTGGTGGCTGGTCGCGATGTCGCCGGACACGCCGGTCAGCGGGAGATCCGGCCACAGGTGCGTACGTCCGGGAGCCAGGTTCATCGACGCCCGGTACGCCGAGGCGGTCGCGTCCAGGCGGGCCAGCGGCGCGGCGAAGGCCGGGTCACGGGGGTCGAGGTCGCCGCCCGTGATCAGCTCGGCCGCCTTGGCCCGGAGCCCGGCGAAGTCGGCGGGACCCGCCGGTACGTCCGCCCCCGAGGCCGCTGTGCGGCGGATGGTTCCGGCCCGGGCCGGGGTCGCGGTGAGCAGGGGTGCGGCGGCGGCGACGCCGAGGAAGGCGCGGCGGCTGGTCATCGCTCGCTCAGCCGGGTCAGGTCGGCGTCCGGCGCGGGCAGGCCGAGCGCGGCCAGTTCGGCGTACCCGCTCTCCGGGATCGGGAACGCCCACGCGCGCAGGAACCCGGACAGGTCGCGTCCGGCGACGCGGCTGAAGTACAGGGCCATCAGCGTGAAGCGCCGCGCCGAGTCCCCCGAGGACGACGGCGGCGTCTCCTCCCTGACCAGCCGGTGCACCCGGGGGTAGAAGTCATCGCCGAACCCGAGTTCGAGCTGCCGGAACGGCACCAGCTTCTCGAACGCCCCGAGCCCGGCGTAGTCGGCGACCGGCAGCTTGGCGAGCGCCGTCTCGTAGGCGTTGCCGGTCACCAGGTTGGACGGCATGCCGAAGTGCCGCTGCACGGCCAGGCTGTAGATGTTGACCGTGACCTCGGTGAGCTCGCCCGGCCGCCAGGCCATCTGCTGGTGCTGGTGGCCGAGCTCGTGGTAGACGCCCCAGCCGGTGGTCCGCACCTTGTCGGGCAGGAGCAGGCGGGTGGTGGCGTACGCGTCGTAGTAGGCGGTGTAGGCATGGGTGGCGTACGCGGTGGACTTGGGGCCGTATTCGGGGCGTACGTTGACCAGGTGCCGGCCGAGCGGGGTCGGGGCGTGCAGCGGGGCGGAGCCGTCCAGGCCGGAGATCGCCGCCTCGACGTCCTCGACCTGCTCCAGCAGGGTCATGAGCTGGGCGTGGTCCTGGTCGCGCACCTGGAGGAAGGTCTCGCGCCGGACGGTCACGATCATCTGCGGCGAGACCAGCTCGACGAAGGGCGCCTGGGTGAACGCGTCCACCTGTGCCTGGAACTCGGCCTCCGTGGTGCCCTCGGGCGCGAACACGGGCGCGGCGAAGGCCGGGCGGCCCTGCCACGCCGCCCGCGTCGCCCGCGCCGGGTCGCCGCAGCCGCTGCTCGGCGCCAGCACGTACGTCGGCACCGGGACGCCCTCCGGCCCGAACCGCACGACCGCGTTCGCCCTGCGGTCACCGGTGAACGACAGGTACACCATGCCGCCGCCCGCGTCGGTGACCGTGTTGACGCCCTCGGTGAGCGGGTGGGCGCGCGGGTACCGGTAGGCGGTGTCGGGGTTGGTGTCGGGGGCGCCGACGTGCAGGGTGGGCCGGGGGCCGTCGGGGGCGCGCACCTCAAGGGTGAGGGGGCGTCCGGGCGGCAGGTACAGGCCGGTCGGCACGAACTCGGTCGTACGGTAGACGGTCTGCATGCGCAGCCGCTCCGCCTCCGCCGCCGGCCGCCCCCGCAGCACCACCGCCCTGCGCGGCCCGGGAACCGGCGTACGGGCCGCGGCGAAGGCGGGCCTGGCCAGCAGCGCCGCACCGCCGGCGGCGGCCAGCCCGGCGAGCGCGCCCCTGCGGGTGAGGGGCCTGGCGAGAGGGTGGACGGAGGTCCGGTCAGTGGTCACGGCGGGCTCCTAGTCGGTGAGCGTCGAGGGGTCGGCGGCGGGGGCCGGGAGGCCGAGGGCGGCGACCCGGGCCAGGTACTCGGCGGTCAGCGGCGCGCCCCAGCGGGTCCAGAAGCCCGACAGGTCGGCCCCCGCGATCCGCGAGGTGTAGATCGCGAGGTAGCCCCACCGCTTGGCGGACTCGGTGTAGTCGGAGGCCGGGCGTTCCTCGCGGACCAGCCGGTGCAGGCGCGGGTGGAAGTCCTCGCCGAAGGCCAGTTCGAGCTGCCGGAACGGCACGAGCTTCTCGTACGCCCCCAGCTTCCGGAAGTCGGCCGCGGGCAGCTTGGCCAGCGCGCTCTGGTACGGCGTGAGCCCCGTCCTGGCGTCGGGCCTGGTGAGGTTGGACGGCTGCGCCAGCGTGCGCTGCGCGGCCAGCGCGTAGACGTTGACCGTCACCTCGGTCAGGTCCTCCGGCTTGTAGGCCATCTGCTGGTGCTGGTGCCCGAGCTCGTGGTAGACGCCCCAGCCCCGGGTGCGCAGCCCGTCCACGGCGATGAGCCGGTCGAGGTAGGTGCGCGGGTAGGCGGTCCAGCCGTGGGTGGCGTACGCGCCGGCGCCCGTGGGCATGCGCGGGGCCTCGACGAGGTGGAAGGGCAGCGGGGAACGTTCGGCGGCGGACAGGCCGGAGATCGCGGCGTGCGAGGCGGTGATCGTCTCCAGGAGCCGGAGCAGTTCCCCGTGGTCCTGGTCGCGCCAGGCGAGCATGCCGTTGCGGGTGACCGTGACGATGGCGTGCGGCGAGACCAGCTCGGCCTGCGGTGCGGCGGTCAGCGTGTCGAGCTGGGACTGGAACTCGGCCTCGGTGCTCTCCCCCAGCGTGAACGTCGGCACGCGCACCCCGCCCGACAGGAACTTGACCCTGGCGCGCTGCCCGTCGCCGGTCAGCGCCAGGTAGACGAGCCCGCCGCCGGGGTCGGTCACGGTGGTGACGCCCTCGGTGAGCCGGTAGGCGCGCGGGTTCTTGTAAGCGACGTCGGCGTGGGTGTCGGGTGCGCCGACGTACAGGGTGGGCAGCACCCCGTCGGGGGCGGTCACCTCGACGGCCATCGGGGTGCCGGCGGGCAGGTGGACGCGGGTGGGGTGGAACTCGGTGGTCCTGAGCGCCTGCTGGAGCCGGAGGCGTTCGCCCTCGGCCGCGGGCCTGGCCCTGAGCGTCACGGTGTGCCGCGCCTCCTGGCCGGCCGGGCGCGCCAGGGCCGGGCGGGGGCCGAGCAGGGCCGCGCCCGTCACCGCTCCGGCCGCGCCGAGGGAGGTGCCGAGGAAGGTTCTGCGTGTGAGGGGGGTCATGGCAGGGATTGTGTAAGCGCTTACTATGCCGGTCAAGGGCTTACTAGATCTTTCTGCGGCTTTCTATCCCTGCTCCACGCGGCAATCCGGAGCCATGATCAGTAAGCGCTTCCTACGGCAGCGGCGCGACCGAGGCCCTGACCACGATGCTCGTGCCGACCTTGGCCATCGTCTGCACGGGCGAGAGGTAGTCGTCGTCGTCCCCGACGTCGAGGCCGAGGCGTACGGCCTGGCGGCCCAGCTCCTCCAGCGGGATGCGCACGGTCGTCAGCTGCGGCCGCAGCTCCTGCGCGATCGGCACGTCGTCGTAGCCCACCACCGAGACCGCCTCCGGCACCGGCACGCCCGCGAGCTCCAGCCCCTGCATCGCGCCCGCCGCGACCGTGTCGTTGGCGCAGAACAGCGCCGTGAAGTCGAGCTTGTCGGCCAGCAGCGCGCGGATCCTGTCGTAGCCGAACCTGCGGTTGAGCTGCCCGAGGTGGATCAGCCCCTTGTCGTAGGGCAGGCCGCGGAAGGCGAGCGCGCGCCGGTGCCCGGCGAGCCGCGCGACGGTCGTGGACAGGCTCGGCGGCCCGCCCAGGAAGACGATCTTCCGGTGCCCCTGCGTGATGAGGTGGTCCGTGATCGCGAAGGCGCCGCCCTCGTTGTCGTACTCGACGACCCGGGTCGGCACGTCGTCGCCGAGCGACGGCCGGCCGCACAGCACCAGCGTGGAGCCGCTGGCATGCAGCGCGCGGGCCCGGCGGGCGACCTGGGCGGCGTAGGCGCGGTCCTCGTGGGCGCCGCCGACCAGGATGACGGCGTCGGCCCGCTGCTCGTGCAGCAGGTCGATGAGCGCGAGCTCCTTCTCGTGGCTGCCGTGGGTGCAGCAGACCATGCACAGGCGGCCGTGCCTGGTGGCCTCGCGCTCGACGCCCCGGGCGATGTAGGCGTAGAAGGGGTCGATCACGTCGTTGATGATGATCCCGACGGTCCTGTTGGTGGCTCCGGCCAGGGCGCGGGCGTGGGCGTTGGCGACGTAGCCCAGCTCGGCGATGGCCCGCTCGACCCGCTGGCGCGTGACCGCCGAGACCGGGTAGTTGCCGTTGATCACCCGGGACACGGTCGCGCTGGAGACGCCCGCGCGTTTCGCCACGTCGGCCATCGTCGCCAGGCTCGGCTCGGTCACCGGCACCTCCTCGCTGTCGATCATGCCATTCGGTCGAGCTCGCCGCGATCGATCTCGTGCAGCAGCGGCAGCCCGGCGGCGTATCGGGCGATCTCCCCGAGCGTGGACTCGGCCAGCCTGCCGAGCTCGTTGCCCTGCGCGCCCGCCAGATGGGGGGTCACGAACGCGTTGGGCAGGTCGAACAGCGGATGGCCGGCCGGGAGCGGCTCGGGGTCGCTGACGTCAAGTATCGCGTCGAGCCGGCCGCTGCGTACCTCCTTGACCAGCGCGTCGGTGTCGACCAGGCCGCCGCGGGCGGTGTTGACGACGACGGCGCCGTCGCGGAGCATCGACAGCCGCCTGGCGTCGAGCATGCGACGGGTCTCGCGGGTCTCGGGGGCGTGCAGGCTGACCACATGCGACCGCCTGACCAGGGTGTCGAGGTCGACGGCCATGCCGCCGAGCTCGGCGATCCCGGCGGGGTCGGCGTACGGGTCGTAGACCAGCACGTCCGCGTCGAGGCCGCCGAGCAGCCCCATGACGCGCCGGCCGATCCTGGACAGCCCGACCAGGCCGACCGTGATGCCGCGGGTGCCGAGCCAGGGCAGGCCGGAGAAGTCGCGCCGGGTGCCGCGCTCGCGGTAGCGGCGGGCCAGGGTGAAGGCCCGCTTGGCGCCGAAGACGATGGCGGCGAAGGTGAACTCGGCGACGGGCACCGCGTTGGCGTCGGCCGCGCTGCAGACCCGGACGCCGCGTTCCAGGACGGCCGGGTCCAGGAAGGTCTTGACCGTGCCCGCCGCGTGCGCGACGAGGCGCAGGCCGGGGGCGCGATCGAGCAGCCCGGCGTCGATCTTCGGGCAGCCCCAGCCGGTCACCAGGACCTCGGCCCCGGCCAGCGCGCGCAGGGCGTCCGGCGAGCCGACCTCGTGCAGCACCTGGTCGTGGAGCTCGGTCAGCTCACCGAGGCGGCGCAGGGCCTCGTGCCCGAACACCTCCTCGCGCACCCCAGGCGCCATCGCCAGCACGGCGCGCGGTCTCGGCCGGGTGTGCGGAGGTCTCACCGGCGCCTCTTGTCTGCCCACGTCCATCTCCCGATAGTAAGCGCGTTCTACGCACTGCTGCGGCACGCTATGGCTTCACCTGCGCAAAGGTCAAGGAGCCGGGCCAAGAACGGCACGACTTCCGGCCAGGGGCTTGACGAAGCATGAAAGCGCTTACTAGCTTCCTCGCCAACTGGAAGGACCCAGCGCATGACCGCTACCCTCGACGCCCCCCGTGCCGGGACAGCGTCGTCGTCCGGCGAGAGGCCGCGCAGGCTCTCGCTGTGGCGGCGCCTCCGGCGCGACCGGGTGATGCTCCTGCTGACGCTGCCCGGGCTGATCTATTTCCTGGTCTTCCACTACGGGCCGCTGTTCGGCTACGTGGTCGCGTTCAAGGACTATCAGCCCTACATCGGCTTCATCGACAGCGCCTGGGTGGGGCTGCGGAACTTCGCCACCGTCTTCGGCGACCCCGGCGTCTGGAACGCCCTCGGCAACACCCTCAAGATCACCCTCACCCAGCTCGTGCTCTTCTTCCCCGCACCGATCGCCCTCGCACTGCTGCTCAACAGCGTGGTCAGCGACAGGGTGCGCAGGTTCGTGCAGAGCGTGGTCTACCTGCCGCACTTCATCGGCTGGGTGATCATCGTCTCGGTGTTCCAGCAGATCCTCGGCGGCGCGGGCGCGCTGCCGAACTTCCTGCAGAGCGCCGGCCTGCCGCGCTACGACATGATGACCGACCCCGACGTCTTCCCGCTGCTGGTGACGTTGCAGGTGATCTGGAAGGACGCCGGCTGGGCGACGATCATCTTTCTCGCCGCCCTGCTCGCCATCAACCAGGACCTGTACGAGGCCGCCGCCATGGACGGCGCGGGCCGCTGGCGCCGCCTGTGGCACGTCACGCTCCCCGGCATCACGCCGATCATCGTCCTGCTGCTGATCCTCAACCTCGGCAGCATCCTGTCCGTCGGCTTCGAGCAGATCCTGCTCCAGCGCGACAACGTCGGCCCCGAGGCGGGCGAGGTGCTGGACACGTTCGTCTACTTCAACGGCGTCAAGGACGGCCAGTGGGGGCCCGCGGCCGCGGTCGGCCTGGTCAAGACCATCGTCGGCACCGCGATGGTGCTCGGCGCGAACAAGGTGGCCCACCTGTTCGGCCACGAGGGGGTGTACCGCGGTGGCGACAAGTAGCCGGCCGGCCTGGATGGAGCGGCCCTCCACGCCCGGCCTGATCCTCAAGGGCGCGATCCTCACCGCGGTCGTCCTGCTGGTGGCCTACCCCTTCGTCGGTGTCATCGGCACCAGCCTGTCGGCCGAGTCCGACATCGCGCGGGCGGGCGGGTTCGTGCTGGTCCCGTCCGCGCCGAGCCTGGCGGCGTACTCGACGATCCTCAGCGGTGGGGTGGTGACGCGGGCGCTGCTGGTCAGCGTGCTGGTGACGGCCGTCGGCACGCTCGCCAGCATGCTCGCCACCATCGGCATGGCGTACGGGCTGAGCCGCCGCGAGGTGACCGGCTCGCGCTGGATCCTGATGGTCGCCCTGCTGACCATGCTCTTCAACCCGGGCCTGATCGCCAACTTCCTGCTGGTCAAGCAGGTCGGCCTGATCGACTCGTTCGGCGCGCTGATCCTGCCGAGCCTGGTGAGCGCGTTCAACCTGGTCGTGCTGCGCTCGTTCTTCATGGGGCTGCCGCGCGAGCTGCTGGAGAGCGCCCGCATCGACGGCGCGGGCGACTTCGGCATCCTCGTCAGGATCGTGCTGCCGCTGTCGAAGGCGGTGCTCGCGGTGATCTCGCTGTTCTACGCCGTCGGCTACTGGAACGCCTTCTTCAACGCCCTGCTCTACCTCGACGACTCCGACAAGTTCCCGCTCCCGCTGATCCTGCGCACGTTCGTCCTGCAGGGCCGTTCGATGGAGACCGTGACGGCCGCCGAGGCGCCGGCGCCCGTGCAGGCGGTCCAGATGGCCGTGCTCGTGGTGGCGATCGTGCCCATCCTGCTCGTCTACCCCTTCCTGCAGCGCTACTTCACCAAGGGCGTGCTCACCGGCGCCGTCAAAGGCTGACCCCCCAACCCCCCAAGGAAGATCCCATGAGAGAAAGCGTCTCGCGCCGAGGTTTCCTCCGGCTCGGCGCCGCCACGGCGGCGGGTGTCGTCGCCTCCTCCGCCCTCGCGGCCTGCGGTGGCGGGTCCGCCGCGCCCGCCGCCAAGGCGCAGGGGCTGACCATCAAGCTGCCGACGTACACCCCGCCGGCCGGCACGCTCACCCCCGACCTGCCCGGCAGCCCCACGGGCGTGCCCGAGGGCTACTTCACCTATCCGGACAAGCTGTTCAGGGCCGTCGCCAAGCCGCCGATGTCGGGCGGGACCGTGAAGATCGCGGTGCAGACGTTCCTGCCGCCGCCGCCCGGCCGCGCGGAGAACCCGGCATGGCAGGAGGTGGAGAAGCGGCTCGGCGGGACGGCCGACGTGCAGGCGGTCTCGTCCGACGACTGGCCGACGAAGTTCAACACGATGGTCGCGGGCGGCACGTTGCCCGACATGTTCACCTACATCCAGTCGCAGGGGGTGAACAACCTGCCCGCGTTCGCGGCCAGCCAGTGCACCGACCTGACGGCGCTGCTCGGCGGGGACGCGGTCAAGGAGTACCCGAACCTGGCGGCGATCCCGCAGGTGTTCTGGAAGCAGGGCATCGTCGGCGGCAAGCTGTACGGCATCCCCATCCCGCGCAACATGGTCGGCGGGCTCGGCTTCTACCGGGCCGACATGTTCGCGAAGGCGGGCGTCACCGACCTGGCGCAGATCTCCGACATGGACCGCCTGTTCGAGCTGCTCAAGGAGGTGACCAGGCCCAAGGACAACCAGTGGGGCGTGCTCACCATGGTCGGCGGCGTGTACGGCTTGTCGATCTTCTCGCAGCTGTTCGGCGCCCCCAACGGCTGGCGGCTGGAGAACGGCAGGCTCGTCCACGCCATCGAGACCGAGGAGTACAAGGCGGCCGTCGAGTACGTCCGCAAGCTCCGCGAGGCGGGCGTCGTCTACCCCGGCTCGGAGGGCTTCGACGGCCTCAAGCGCAAGAACGAGTTCAACTCCGGCCACGCCGCGATGGTCTACGACGGCCTGCCCGCCTACCTCGGGCCCACCGGCTACCTGCAGACGTCCAAGAAGATCGACCCGACGGCCGATCCGCGGCCGCTCACGCCGGTCGGCCCGAAGGCCAAGGCGTTCCTCAACAACATCGTCGTCTCGATCACCATGCTGAAGAAGAGCGACGAGCAGCGGGCCAAGGAGCTGCTGCGGGTGGCCGACTTCTTCGCCTCGCCGTTCGGCAGCGAGGAGTACACGCTGTTCAACTACGGCCTGGAGGGCACCGACCACACGCGCGACGCCAAGGGCGCGCCGGTGCTGACCGAGCAGGGCGGGCGGGACACCGCCGTGCCGTGGAAGTTCGTCGCCGCGCCGACGCAGGCGCTGTTCGACTCCTCCTCGAAGGAGGCCGTGAAGATCATGCACGACGCGATCGGCAAGATGATCGCCGTGGGCGTGGAGGACCCGACGGTCGGGTTGTACTCCCCCGCCAACGAGAACAAGTACGAGTCGCTGTACACCATGCGCACCGACCGCGTGACCTCCATCGTGGCTGGGCGGGCGCCGCTGAGTGACCTGGACAAGCTGGTCAAGGACTGGCGGGCGCAGGGCGGCGACCAGGCACGCGCCGAGTTCGAGGAAGCACTCAAGCAGTCACCGAAGGCGGGCTGACCATGAAGCGGACCGTCATCGCCCTCGTCGCGGCCGCGCTGCTCGGCACCGCCGCCGCCGTACCCCCGTCGCCTGGCTCGCCCGGGGTCGGCGACCCGCTCTTCCCGACGCTCGGCAACGGCGGCTACGACGTGCGCCACTACGACGTCTCCTTCGACTTCACCCCGGTCACCTACGACTTCTCCGGCGTCGTACGGTTCACCGCGAAGGCCACCCAGGCCCTGTCGTCCTTCAACCTCGACACCGACGGGCACGTGATCGACGCCGTCACCGTCGACGGCGAGCCCGCCACCTGGGCGCTCTCCCCCGGGCAGAGCGGTCAGGAGCTGACCGTCACGCCCGCCGAGCCGCTGCGCGAGCACGTCCCGTTCGAGGCCGAGGTGCGCTTCCACGGCAACGGCAAGGCGCCGCGCGCGGGCCTGACCGGCTGGCGCTTCGGCCCCGACGGCGGGTTCGCCGCCGCCGCGCAGTCCAGCAGGGCCGACACGTTCTTCCCCGTCAACGACCACCCGTCGGACAAGGCCACCTGGACCTTCCGCGTCACCGCCCCCGAGGGGTACGTCGCCACCGCCAACGGCGAGCTGACCGGCCGCGACGGCGGCACGTGGACGTTCGAGGAGCGCGAGCCGATGGCCTCGGAGCTGATCGGCCTCGCCGTGGTCAAGGGCACGTACGTGTACGGCACCGGCCCGCACGCGCTCCCGCTGCGGCATGTCGTCCCGCAGGGCCAGGAGGCCAGGTACGCGCCGATCGCCGCCGAGACCGGCGCCCAGATCGCCTGGGCGGAGGCCAGGTTCGGCCGGTTCCCGTTCTCCACGTACGGGGTGCACATCTACCCGGGGTACAGCGACGCGCTGGAGAACCAGACGCTGTCGCTGTTCGGCACCGGGTGGTTCGACCGGCCCACTTACTCCAACACGATGGTGCACGAGCTCGTCCACCAGTGGTTCGGCGACTCGGTGACCCCCGCCACCTGGCAGGACGCCTGGCTGAACGAGGGCCCGGCCGTCTACTACGCGGCCGTGTGGGCGCAGGAGCACGGCGGCCAGCCGCTGGCCGACAAGATGCGCGGCGTGTACGCCAAGCTCGACGAGGTCCGCGCCAAGGACGGCCCGCCCGGCAGGCCGAAGGGCCTCGGCGGCTACAACATCTACGACGGCGGCGCCCTCGTCCTGTACGCCCTGCGCACCGAGGTCGGCGAGGAGACGTTCGACCGGATCATGCGCCGGTGGGTGCAGCGCAACAAGGACGGCAACGCCTCCACCGAGGACTTCATCACCCACGCCGCCGCCACCGCCCACCGTCCCGCCCTGGACGGATTCCTGCGCGCCTGGCTCTTCGGCACCCAGAACCCCCCGCTGGAGGGAATGTGAACGCCGCGATCGCCCTCGCCCTGACCCTCTCCCTGACCCCCGCGACGCCCCCCGCGACCGGCCCGGCCCCGAAGGTCTTCCACGTCGCCCCGGACGGCCGGTCCGCGGCCTGCAACCAGGTCAACCCGTGCTCCCTGGAGACCGCGCGGGACAAGGTCCGCGAGGCCCTGGCCGGCGGCATGGACCGCGACGTCGAGGTCCGCCTGGCGGGCGGCGTCTACCGGATGGCCGCGCCGCTCGTCCTGGACCGGCGCGACTCCGGCCCCGACGGGCACACGGTGACCTGGACCGCCGCCCCCGGCGCTCGTCCGGTGCTGTCCGGCGGCGTGCCGATCACCGGCTGGCGGCAGGAGGGACGCCTCCAGGTCGCGCCCGTTCCCGAGGGCCTCTCGCCGCGGCAGCTGTTCGTCGGCGGCGTACGCGCGGTCCGGGCACGCGGCGGGTCGTGCCCGGCCGCGACCTGCGACGCGACGAAGACGGGCATGACCGGCGCGGTGAAGAGCGGGGTCGCGGGCTGGGCCGACCCGGCGAACGCCGAGGCGGTCATCAAGGTCAGGTGGCGGAACTACCGCTGCGGGATCGACCGCGTGGACGGCGACGTGATCACCTTCGTCCAGCCGTGCTGGACGAACTCCGCGAGCGGCACCGGCCGCACCGGGCCCGCGTGGGACTCGACGACGGTCGACTCCTCCCGGTACTCCAAGGTGTCCTTCTTCGAGAACGCCGCCGAGCTGCTCGACGAGCCGGGCGAGTTCGTCTTCGACCGGACCGCCCGTACCGTCTCCTACCTGCCCCGGCCGGACGAGCGACTGGACGACGTGATCGCGCCCGCCACCGAGACATTGCTGCGCCTGGAGGGCGCGAGCCGGGTCAGGATCGCCGGGCTGGGCTTCGAGCACGCCGCCTACCGGCAGCCGGACACCGCCGAGGGGTACGCGGGCACGCAGGGCGGCCTCACCCTGACCGGCGCGACCGGCCCCGAGGACCACGCCGGCCGCTTCTACACCAAGCCGGCCGCGGCCGTCGTCGTGCGCGGCGGCCGGGACGTGACCGTCGACGGCGCCGCGTTCGCGCGCCTCGGCGGCGCCGGCGTGATCCTGGAGGGCGGCACCAAGGACTCGGCGGTCACCGGCTCGACGTTCACGGACCTGTCGTCGGGCGCGGTCTACGTCGGCGACACCGACCCCAATCCCCCGGCCGAGCTGCGCGGCGAGCGCAACACGGTGGCCCGCAACACCATCACCTGGACCGGCCGCGAGTTCACCGACGCGGTGGGCGTCTGGGCGGGCTACGAGTCCGGGCTGCGCGTGGACCACAACACGCTGGAGAAGCTGCCGTACTCGGGCGTGTCGGTCGGGTGGGGCTGGAACCAGCCGGTGGCCCAGAACCCGGACATGCGCGACAACCGGATCACCGGCAACAGGATCGTGGACGCCATGATGGTCGCCGAGGACCAGCACGACGGCGGCGCGATCTACACCCAGGGCCCGCAGCCCGGCACGGTGATCTCCGGCAACTACCTCAACCGGTCGGCGTACGGCAACACCGAGCGCGACGGCAACGGCGTCTACCTCGACGAGCAGAGCTCCCACATCACGGTCGAAGGCAACGTGATCACCCGCGTCGGCTACAAGTGGATCTCCAACTGGGCCGGGTACGGCATCGACAACCTCGCGACCGGCAACTGGACCGACACCACCGCGCCGGAGCTGTCCGGCCGCGGCTCGCGGCAGGTGGACAACCACACCGCCCTGGAACGGCTGCCCGACGCGGCGCTCGCCGTCGCCGCGGCGGCGGGCGCGAGCCCCGGCCCGGCCGAGCAGCTGGAACCCGACCTGGCCAGGACGGGCAGCGCCACCCAGTCCGCCACCGAGGGCGCCGCGGCGGCCGCCGACGCCCTCGACGGCTCCACGGTGACCGACAGCAGGACGACGTCCGCGCCCGGCTCCTGGTGGCAGGTCGACCTGGGCGGCCCGCACCGGATCGGCACGGTGGAGATCTGGAACGACGCCTCCATGACCACGGCCGACGCCGAGCTGCTGGTCTCGGCCACGCCCGACTTCGCGCAGGCCACGCGGGTGCCGCTGCCGGGCCGGGCGCTGCGCCCGTCCGTGGTCGCGGTGGACGCCGAGGGCCGGTACGTGCGGATCCAGCGGACCGGCACCGGCCGGATCGGCCTGTCGGCCGTCATGGTGCACCCATGAGCTGGTTCACGCAGGCTCGGTTCGGCCTGTTCATCCACTGGGGCATCTACGCGGCGGCCGCCCGCCACGAGTGGGTGCAGTCGTACGAGAAGATGGACGACGAGCGCTACCGCCGCTACTTCGACCACTTCGACCCCGACCTCTACGACCCGGCCGCCTGGGCCGACGAGGCCGTCAACGCCGGGATGAAGTACCTGGTCGTGACGAGCAAGCACCACGACGGCTTCTGCCTGTGGGACTCCGCGCTGACCGATTTCAAGGCCCGGCGCGACCTGCTCGCCCCCATGCTCGACGCCTTCAGGGAGCGGGGCCTGCGTACCGGCCTGTACTACTCCCTGCTCGACTGGCACCACCCCGACTTCCCCAACGACCTCTACCACCCCCGCAGGGAGGAGGACCTCGGCGAACGCGACGTCGCCAAGTACGCCGACTACCTGCACGGCCAGGTGCGCGAGCTGCTCACCCGCTACGGCCGCATCGACACCATGTGGTTCGACTTCTCCTACGCCGGGCGCGGGTTCGGTGCCAAGGGCCCCGACGAGTGGCGTTCGGCCGAGCTGGAGCGGATGGTCCGCGAGCTGCAGCCGGGCATCCTCGTCAACAACCGGCTCGGGCTCGGCGGCGGCGACTTCACCACGCCCGAGCAGGTCATGCCGCCCGGCGGCGTGCCCGGCCACCGGCCGTGGGAGGCGTGCCAGACGCTCAACGGCAGCTGGGGACACCACCGCGACAACCAGGACTGGAAGCCGGTCGAGCTGCTGGTGAAGATGCTGGTCGACACCGTGTCCAAGGGCGGCAACATGCTGCTGAACGTCGGCCCGAACGCCCGGGGCGAGTTCGAGCCGCGCGCCCTGGAACGGCTGCGCGGGATCGGCGCGTGGATGCGCCTGCACGCCCGGTCCATCCACGGGGCGGGGCCCGCGGAGTTCGAGGCCCCGCCCGACTGCCGCTACACCCGACGCGGCGACCGGCTCTACCTGCACCTGCTGTCGTGGCCGATGCAGCACGTGCACCTGCCCGGCCTCGGCGGCCGGGTGGCCTACGCCCAGTTCCTGCACGACGCCTCGGAGGTGCCGTTCGTCGAGATCGACCCGAAGGAGCCGTTCCACCACTACTTGCGCGGCCTGCCGGAGGACACCCTGACCCTGCGGCTGCCGATCACCCGCCCCGATGTGACGATCCCGGTCGTCGAGCTGTTCCTGAGGCCCTAGTGCCGCGTTCCTCAGGGTGTAGGTGAACCGTCGCCGGCGGCTGTCCGGGCGTTGCGGCGGAGAGTCCGGCGCCCGTCAGGGCTGCGGCAGCGGGATGATCTTGCGGTACTTCCCTCCGGCCGACTGCTCCGGCGGCTCCTCCGCGCGCTCGATCGTCACGTGACCGGCCTTGTGCTCGGCGAGCAGATGGACGGCCCGGTCGCGGGCGGCCTGCCAGACGCGGTCCGCGTCGGCGCCGCCGACGGCCCGCAGGCGTACCCGCAGGACGGTGGGCGCGGTCTGGACGAGCTGGAACTGTTCCATGCCGGGAACGGCCAGCGCGGTGCTGAAGGACATGGGCGAGATGCCGACGCGCTCGCCGGACCCGGTGGGAAAGGTGAGCAGATCGGCCGCACGCCCCTGCACCTGGACGGCCGGCAGCGGATTGCCGCACGGGCAGGGGTCAGGACGCATCAGGACGCTGTCGCCGAGGTCGTAGCGCAGGATCGGCTGGACCCGGTTGGCGAGGTTGCTGATCAGGACGGTGTGTGAAAGCCGCCCGGGCGGCACCGGCCGGTGGTCGGCGTCGACCGGCTCCAGGACGACCCAGTCACTGTTGACGTGGTACCAGCCCTCCCGGCAGCCGGCGGTGAGGAAGCCGCACTCGCCACAGGCGTAGGCGGCGCGGACCTTCGCCCCGAACGCGGCGGCCAGGCGTTCCCGGGTCTGCGGGCTCAGCGTCTCGCCGCCGGGGATGACGAGCGCCGGGCGGATGCGCAACCGGCCGGCCTCCTGTTCCCCTGCCAGCAGCGTGAGCAGCCCGACGAAACCGGCGACGCTGGCCGGATCGAACCGGTTGAGCTCGTCGACCATCTTCTCCATCGACTGGTCGGTCGGGATGACCCGCATCAACCGGCCCAGCCACGGCCGTTCCAGGGCCGCCCGTGCCGGCCCGGCGAGGGTGGCGAAGTGACCCCCGGGCGCCGTGACGATGGCGGTGCGGCCGGCGCGGGCGAGCGTGCACAGGACGTCGCGGGCCGACAGCCCGGCGCCGGTGCGCAACCCGGTGGCGGTGTGCACGGCCAGGCACCGATCGTCCTGCACGAACAGGCCGCGCTGCCCGCTGGTGCCGGTGGTCGTGGTGACCAGGTAACGGCCCAGGAACCGATGGCCCACCACGTCGGGATCGGCCACGAACTCCTCGACTCGCTCCCGGGTCACCTCACGGTCGGTGACCCAGTCGTCGAAGCGGGCCATCAGTGTCTTCTTGTCGGTGACCGGGAGCAGCTGCGGGTCGTCGGCCCCTTCCGGCAGGTCATGGTAGAGCTCGCGGTAGAAGGGCGAGTGGGCGCGGGCATGGGCCACCAGCTCGGCCAGGCGACCCCGCCGCCGCCGCGCGATCGCCTCCGGACCTTCCCGTACGGCGCGCCGCATGTCGCGGGCGAGCCGCCGGACGCTTTCCTCCATGATCGTCGCTCCTTTTTGCGGTGATGCGTCAAGGGTTCGGGGTGGACGACGGCACCGAGCGCAGACCACGCATGGCGATCTCGACGCCGTGCCGGGCGGCCTCCCACAACTCCTCCTGGGACCGGCCGAGCTGGACGCTGGCCAGGCCCGCCTGCTGGACGGCGCCCATCAGGGCCCCGATCATCGCGGCCGCGGTGATCGGGTCGAGGCCGGGGAAAGCCTTCAGCAGCTCTCCGACGACGCGCTGCTGAAGGTCGAGCAGCAGGTAGAGCCCCTTGGCCTGGAGCGCCGGCGTGGTCAGGGCCAGCCGGGTCACGCCGGACAGCTCCGCGGCCTCCTTGGCGGGGATCTTGGGCCGGCGGTGGGCGGCGTACCGCTCGACCGCCCTGGCCAGCACCTCGCCGGGGCCCTCCTCGGGGCGGCGGTCCGCGATGGCGCCGACCAGCACGTCGAAGTCCCGCTCCATGTCGACGAAGAGCACTTCGTCCTTGGTGCGGAAGTAGTTGAAGAACGTCTTGGGATCGACGTCCGCCGCCGCGGCGATCTGCGTCACGGTGGTCTGCTCATAGCCCTGTTCCTCGAACAGGGCCATGGCCGCCGACACGATGCGCTGCCGGGTCTCCCGCTTCTTCCGCTCCCGCCGCGTTTCCTGCATGCGGGCGAATATACTCCTACTAGAATTTTCCAGCAACTGGAAGTTTATCCGGGGCACGCCTGACCCAGAGCCGCCAAGCCGGTCTCGCGGCGCGCAGCACAACACCCGAAGGGGCCGGCGCGCCGTCCTTCTTGCGTGCGCCCGAGGGATCGTCTACCTTAATTCCCACTAAACCAGTCGCTTATTGTGGAATAGGGGCGGAGACGGTGATCCGTGGGGTCGGGCTGCGGGTGGCGGGGGTGGTCCTGCTGGCCGCGATCTGGTGGGCGGTCGCGGCCTCCCACCTGTGGCCCGAGGTGTTCGTCCCCAGCCCGGGGTCGGTGTGGGACCAGCTCTTCCTGACCTCCTCCGTGCACGACGGCCGGCGCGGCTACGGCGGCTACCTGCTGTCGGAGCATCTGCTGGCCAGCCTGCGCCGCATCCTGCTCGGCAGTCTGTACGGCATCGCCGGCGGGATCGCGCTGGGCCTGGTCGTCGGCCTGGTGCCCACCGTGCGTGCCCTGCTCAACCCGCTCATCACGTTCGTGCGGACGCTGCCGCCGCTGGCCTACTTCAGCCTGCTGATCATCTGGCTGGGCATCGACGAGCCGCCCAAGGTCTCGTTGTTGTTCGTGGCCGCGCTGCCGCCCGTCGCCGTGGCCACCGCCGACGCGGTACGCGGGGTGCACGAGGACTACCTGTACGCGGCCAGGTCGCTGGGGGCCGGGCGGTGGCAGCTTCCGTACCGGATCGTGCTGCCCTCGGCGCTGCCCGAGGTGATCACCGGCGTCCGGGTCGCGGTCGGGGTGGCCTACACCACGGTCGTGGCCGCCGAGACCGTCAACGGAGTGCCGGGCATCGGCGGGATGATCCGCGACGCCCAGCGTTACAACCAGACCGACGTCGTCGTGCTGGGGCTGCTCGTCATCGGCGCGTCCGGCCTGCTCATCGACACCCTCCTCCAACTCACCGAGCGCCTGCTCGTGCCCTGGCGCGGCAAGGCCTGACCCCCTGCGAAGGCATCAGCCATGAAACATCGCCTCATCCCCGCGCTGGCGCTCGCACTGTGCCTGGCGGCCTGCTCCACCGGCACCGGCGCCGCCACCGGCGCCGCCCCCGCCGCCGACGGCAGCCCCAAGGAGCTGCGCATCGGCTACCAGCTCATCCCGAACGGCGACCTCATCGTCAAGGACCAGCGCTGGCTGGAGAGCGCGCTGCCGAACACGAAGATCAGCTGGATCAAGTTCGACTCGGGCGGCGACGTGAACACCGCGATGGTCGCGGGCAGCATCGACATCGGCCTGGCCGGCAGCAGCCCGGTCACCCGCGGCCTGTCCGCGCCGCTGAACATCCCGTACCAGGTGCCGTGGATCTTCGACGTCATCGGCGAGAACGAGGCGCTCGTGGCCCGCCAGGCGGGCTCGGTGGCCGAGCTGAAGGGCCGGAAGATCGCGACGCCGTTCTCCTCGACCTCGCACTACAGCCTGCTGGCCGCGCTCCAGGAGGCCGGGCTGGGCGAGTCGGACGTCACCGTCGTCGACCTGGAGCCGCCGGACATCCAGGCCGCCTGGACGCGCGGCGACATCGACGCCGCCTACGTCTGGACGCCCGTGCTCGGCGAGCTGCGCAAGAGCGGCAAGGTGCTGGTCACCAGCAAGGAGCTGGCCGCCAAGGGCAAGCTGACGGCCGACCTGGCCGTCGTCCGCACCCAGTTCGCCACCTCCTACCCCCAGGCGCTGCGCACCTGGCTCACGCAGCAGGACCGGGCGGTCAAGCTCGTACGCACCGACAAGCGGGCCGCGGCGGCGGCCGTCGGACGCCAGCTCAACCTGAGCCCCGACGAGGCCGCCGGGCAGATCGACGAGCTGATCCTGCTGGACGCCAAGGAGCAGGCCGGCTCCGCCTACCTGGGCACCCCGGACAAGCCGGGCGCACTGGCCGAGAACCTGCGCAGCGCCGCCGAGTTCCTCAAGACCCAGAACAAGCTGCCCGAGGTGCCCGCCCTGGAGGTCTTCCAGAAGGGCCTGGACACCAAGGACCTGCGCGATGCCTTCACCAGCTGACACGCTCACCGCGGCGGCGGTGCGGCTGGAGGGCGTCTCGCTCACCTACCGGCCGCGCTCCCGCTGGTCGAAGGCGGAGCCTGTGGAGGCGCTGCGCGGGATCGGGGCCGACGTCGGCGCGGGCGAGTTCGTGACGATCGTCGGGCCCTCGGGCTGTGGGAAGAGCACGCTGCTCAGGCTCGTCGCCGGGTTCGCCGCGCCCACCTCCGGGACGGTCACCGTGGGTGGCGAGCCCGTGGCGGGGCCGGGGCCCGACCGGGGCGTGGTGTTCCAGCAGCCGCGGCTGTTCCCCTGGCTGAACGTACGGCGCAACGTCGAGTTCGGGCTGCGCATGACAGGGGTGCCGAAGCGGGTCAGGACGGCCAGGGCCGACGAACTGCTCGCGCTCGTGGGGCTGGGCGAGGTGGCGGGGCGGCGTCCGTACGAGTTGTCCGGCGGCATGCAGCAGCGCGCCGCCATCGCCCGGGCGCTCGCGCCCGACCCCGCGATCCTGCTGATGGACGAGCCGTTCGCCGCGCTCGACGCGCTCACCAGGGAGCGGCTCCAGGAAGAGCTGCGACGGCTGTGGCAGGCCACGGGCAAGACCGTCCTGTTCGTCACGCACAGCGTCGACGAGGCCGTCTACCTGGGCACCCGCCTGCTGGTGATGAGCCGCGGGCCGGGCACGATCGTGCTCGACCAGCCCTCGGAGCTGCCGCGCGCGGCCGATCCGCGCACCCATCCCGACTTCCCGTCCGTACGCGAGACCGTGGCCGCAGCCGTCCGGCGGGCCGCTTCGTCCGACCCCGAGGTTTCCTGATGCGTTTCCACTGGTTCCTGCCCACGACCGGTGACGGTCACGACGTACGCTCGGCCATCACCACCACCGACGCCTACCGCCCTTCCGCCCGCCCGGCCACCGTCGCGTACCTGACGCAGGTGGCCAGGGCGGCCGAGCAGGCGGGGTTCGAGGCCGCGCTCACCCCCGTCGGCGCGGGCTGCCCCGACCCATGGATCGTGTGCGCGGCCCTGGCCCAGCACACCGAGCGGCTGCGGCTGCTGGTCGCCTTCCGCACCGGGTACGCGCTGCCCACCCTGCTCGCCCAGCAGGCCCAGTCCTTCCAGGAGATCTCCGGCGGCCGGCTGCTGCTGAACGTCGTGACCGGGGGCGACCCCGTCGAGCAGCGCGCGTACGGAGACTTCCTCGACCACGACGCCCGCTACGCCAGGACCGGCGAGTTCCTGCACGTGCTCCGCCGCGCCTGGGACGGCGCGCCGTTCGACCACCACGGCGAGCACTACCGGGTCGAGAGCGGCGGCCTGCCCGCGCCGCTCGACCCGAGGCCGCCGCTCTACTTCGGCGGCGCGTCACCGGCCGCCGAGCAGGTCGCCGCCCGCCACGCCGACGTCGTGCTCATGTGGGGCGAGCCGCCGCAGGCGGTCGCCGAGCGGGTGGCCAGGTTGCGCACGCTCAGCGCCGCGCACGGCCGCACCCTCGGGTACGGCCTGCGCGTGCACGTCATCGCCCGCGACACGAACGAGGCCGCCTGGGCCGAGGCCGACCGGCTGCTCACGGGCATGGACCCGGGCCGCATCGCCGAGGCCCAACGCCGCTTCGCCCGCTACGACTCCGTCGGCCAGCGCCGCATGGTGGACCTGCACGCCGGCGGCACCCGTGAGCTGGAGATCCACCCGGGGCTGTGGGCCGGGGTCGGGCTGGTGCGCGAGGGCGCCGGCACCGCCCTGGTCGGCTCGTACGACGAGGTCGCGGCGCTGCTCCACGAATACGCGGAGGCAGGGGTGGAGGAGTTCGTGCTGTCCGGGTGGCCGCATCTGGAGGAGGCGTACCGGGTCGGCGAGCACGTCCTGCCGCGCGTGCCGCGGACGGCGGCCCTTCCGGCCTGAGCCCCCATGGGAGGCTGGTCAGTCGCCGCGGCGCTCGTCGACGATCTTCGTCAGCGGGATGAGGCGGTCATGGCGTTGGGCCATCTCCGCCCTCACGCGTCCATGATCCCTCCGATGAGGGGAATCGGGGTCCCGGTGCAAGCCATCCGCGCGGCGCCGGCCTGCTGACCTGAGTCGCCTACCACTCATGATCTCTCCTGCGCTTCCTCGGTGACACGGGCTGAACTCCCCCACCATCACCGGCCCAGGCGAGATCGGTCATGAGTAACCCATACTCGGATTTCGACCCGCGGGGGCCGAAGGCGGTCAGTGATGAGGTGGCGCGTGCCGAAACGCCTCAACACTTACGTTGTGCTGATGAGAGCCGTGGCCCGGGGAGGATCCAGCGTGCCGTTCACGAACTGCTGGAGGCTGCGCGGACAGTCGAGCCCATGTTCGGCTCCTTCATGGTTGCCCGGCTGTGGAACCACCGCCGCAGGGGTGGCGGCCAGGTTGTGGCCGCCACCGGAACGGGATGAGTACGGGCTACTCATGACGGCACGAGCGCGGGCGCCGACACTCGGCCCATGCTTATCCGCCGCGTGATCGTGCCGCTCGTCTTGTTCGTCGTCGCCGCCCTGCTCGGCGCCCCCGCGGGGCACGCCGACAGCGCGGTGCACGGTGAGTGCGAGTTCCTCGGGACCTCGCCCCTGTCGCTCGCGGAGGGCGAGCGGCCCCGTGCCCGTATCACCTTCCTCAACGACAGTCAGGAGAGCGGCTGGTTCACCGCCACGGTGGAGGCCGGGTTCCACTACTGGCACGCCACGCCGTTCCACCGGCAGTTGTTGTCCGCCGAGACGGGGCTGGTGCAGGGGGAGTTCGACCTGCCGCCGGCGTACGCGGAGGGCCTCGGTGACGCGAGCGGCCTGCGGATCGACATCACCTCGACGCTGTCGGGCGACACGACGATCGGCACCTGCTCCACCACCCTGAAGGTGCACACCGGCCGTGACACCGACCAGGACGGGCTGCTGGACGACTGGGAGACCAACGGCATCGACTACGACCAGGACGGCACGGTCGATCTCGCGCTGAACCAGCCCCCGTACAGCGCTGACCCGAACAAGAAGGACGTCTTCGTCGAGCTGGACGCGATGTTCTGCCTGGCGTCGTACTGCCGGCGCTCCAGGGAGTTCGACCCGAACGCCATCAGCCAGGTGGTGACCGCCTTCGCGGCGCACGGCATCACCCTGCACGTCCATACCGGGGAGCGGGCCGGCGAGGCGGAGCGGATCACGTTCGACACCAAGAGCCCCGGCAGCTGGGACGACTTCGACGATGTGAAGTTCGGCGACTCCGCCATCGCCTGCGACGGGAACTTCGGCGACGTGCTCGACCGGATCTCACGCAACTGCGAGAACATCCTGGGCGCCAAGCGGCTGGCGTTCCGCTACGCCGTGTCGGTGCACGGGCTGACCGGCCTCGGCACCACATCGGGCCAGGCCGAGGCGGGCGACGACACCCAGCAGCACGTCGACCTGGCCCACCTGGCCCGCGTCGCCCTGCCGGGCGGCAACGACTTCGTCATCTCGCTCGGCGCGTGGGACAACACGCGGATCGCCGCCAACGGCGGCCAGACCGCGGCGGAGGCGGGCACGTTCATGCACGAGCTCGGCCACACGCTCGGGCTGCAGCACGGCGGCCTGGACAGCGTCAACTGCAAGCCGAACTACCTGAGCGTCATGAACTACTCATACCAGTTCCCCACGGCGTCCACCGCGTCCCGCCCCCTGGACTACCAGCCCCAGGAGCGCGCCCCCATGAACGAGGACCAGGGTCTCGACGAGGTGGGCGACGCCCTGCCGGGAGCGGGTGGCGCGACGGTCGTGTACGGGACGGTGGTGGCCGGGAAACCCGGAGTCGCGCTGACCACGCCGGCCGACAAGCCGGTCGACTGGAATGGCGACGGCACCCGCGCGACGAGCCAGTCCGGGGACGTCAACCACATCATCATGGGCCCCGACACCACGTCCTGCCCCGTCTCCCCCAAGCAGACCCTCACCTCCTGGAACGACTGGGACCACCTGAACCTCAACTTCCGCGAGAGCCCCTGGTTCGAGGACGGCGCGCACAAGGGCGTGCTCGGCCTGGGCAGCGCCGAGATCACCGCCGAGGCCGCCGCGAGTCTCAACCCGCCGATCGACCTCACCGCCGCCAAGACCGTGGACAGGCAGGACGCCTCCCCCGGCGACCGGCTCACCTACACCGTGGCCGTGGGCAACAAGGGACCCGCCACCGCCACGGCGGTGAAGATCGACGACACGATGCCCGGCGGCGACGTCGTCCACCGCACGACGTCCGACGTGCCGGCGGGCGGCTCCGCGCGGGAGACGTTCACCTACGACATCCCCTGTGCGACCACGGACGGGACGGTCCTGACGAACAAGGCGGCCGTGTCGGGGACCAATGAGCGCGGATACGCCGAGACCGGCACCCTGTCCGACAACGCCGCCGAGGTGTCCACCACGGTGCACCGGTCGGTGATCGGCGTGGCGGCCACCGCGCCCGCCACCGTCAACGCCGGCGAGGCCGCCGCCTACACCCTGACCTACCGCAACACCGGCGGGGCCGCGGCCTCCGGCGCCACGCTCACCGCCACGCTGCCCGCCGGCCTCTACTACAGCGCCGCGCTCGACCAGGGCGCCGGGC
Organism: Nonomuraea sp. NPDC001684; assembly: GCF_053596515.1. Classification (NCBI taxonomy): domain Bacteria; kingdom Bacillati; phylum Actinomycetota; class Actinomycetes; order Streptosporangiales; family Streptosporangiaceae; genus Nonomuraea; species Nonomuraea sp. NPDC001684. Next base: position 5,737 of record NZ_JBSFGJ010000056.1, on the reverse strand, counting down.
CCCGTCCCGGCTCCGTGAGCAGGAACACCGACGGCACCACCACGCTGCGCTGGGCCATCGGCACGCTGCCCGCCGGCACGGGGACCGGCACGATCGCCTTCACCGCACGGCCGAGCCTGCTGCTCCTGGACGCGGCGACGGTCACCGTGCCGGTCTCGCTGAGCGCCGACGGCTCCGGCCCGTGCCTCACCAACCCCGCCGCCGCGACGGCGGAAACGCGGATCACGACCGTCTCCCCCAGCCGCGACCCGGGGCTGGTCACGTTCTGGGCGCTGCGGCCCGACCTGCGCACCGCCGAGGCGCTCGCCCGCGTCCAGGCCACCGACGACCGCTTCGACGGCGCCGACGGCTCGGCCGCGAACGGCGCGCTCTCCCTGCGGGAGTCCACCGCCGTCCTGACCCTGCCGCTGACGCAGCCACGCACACTGCGGGCCGAACTGCTGGCCACCACGCTCAACCTGGCCGACCGCCGGATCAACGCCGGCACCGCCGTGGACGGCCTCACCGCGCGGGCCCTGGGGGTGCGGACGGTGGGCGAAGCCGTCCGCCACGCCCAGGCCACCCTCGCGCAGCCGCCCACGCTGGACAACGTCGTCCGCTACACGAAGGCGACCCAGGTGCTCGCCGAGATCAACTCGGGTCTGGCGAGCTAGCCATGTGCTTCCGAGGTGGCCGTCCCGGTGGCCACCTCGATAGCCGCCCCCGTGGCGGCCTGGCCTGGCATCGAGGCCGACCCCGACTTCATCGGCCGGCCCCGGATCGCCAGCCGATCCCAGCGCTACGAGGTGATCAACGCGCTGATCAGCAAGGGCGCACTCCGCCGCGTCAGCACCGGGCACCACGGCCGCCGGGCGCTCTTCGAGATCCCGCACCTGACCCCGGCCACCGACGCTGACGTGACCGTTCACACCAGCGAGCCCGGCCTCGATTCTGAGCTACGGATGTTTGAAACGCTTGTTTGCGGCGTTGGTAGGATCATCACGTGGGAGTTCCTGAGGATTTGCTGGCCGCGACCAAGCAGTGTCTGTCCGAGCGCGGATATGCCCGCACGACGGTGCGCGACATCATCGCCGTCTCCGGCAGCAACCTTGCCGCGATCAACTACCACTTCCGCTCCAAGGACGCGCTGCTCACCCAGGCCATGATCGAGGTGACCGGCGAGGCGGTCGCGGAGATCCTCAAGGCTTTTCCCGACGACTCCAAGGAATGGTTCGAGGCCTTCTGGGGTGAGCTGATCGAGTCCTTCCGCACCAACCCGACCGTCTGGCGGGCCAATGTCGAGACGCTCGCGCAGGCCTCTCACCTGCCTGATGTGCGGGCCCGGCTGGCCGAGGGGCAGGCGCTGGCCCAGCGGGAGCTGAGCGCGCGCCTCCCCGGGCACGACGAGGCGGGGGCCCAGGTGCTGCTGACGCTGTTCATCGGGCTGCTGGTGCGCTGGCAGATCGACCCCGACAACGCCCCGGCGGCCCACGATCTGGCCACCGGCCTCCGCGCGGTCGCCCAGGCGGCGGGCCACGGGGAATCGGCACCCGCCTGACCGCTCGGCCCCACTCCAGCCGCCCCACTCCAGGCTCCTCGCCCCAGCGGCCCTGTTCCGCCCACCTCGTTCCGCCCCGCCCCCCTTCCGCCTGCCGTGGCAAGCGGCCTCTTCAGCGCATCGCGTGGCGGCCGGCGTGCCGGTCCTCAGGTGGCGGCGGGGCGCCCTTCGCCTGCCGTACGGCACGCAGCATGACGGGAGCGAGCACCGCCATCACGCACAACGCGGCGGCCGCGGCGAGCATGGCGTAGTGCTGCCCCTGTGTGAAGGCCTCGCGGGCGGCGGCGGCCAGCGTGGTCGCGGCCGGTTCCGTCAGGTGCCGCGCCGACTCCAGGGCGCCGCCCAGAGTGTCGAGCGCCGCTGACGGAGCGCCCGTCTCGGCGAGGTGTCCCCGGTAGACGGCGGTGCCGATGCTGCCCAGCAGGGAGATGCCGAGCGCGCCGCCGAACTCGGTGGCCACCTGTGACAGCCCGGCGACCGATCCCGCGCGCTCCGGCGGAGCGGTGGCGATGATCAGGTCGGAGGAGACCGTCAGGACGAGCGTGACGCCACCGGCCATCAGCATGATCCCGGCGATCAGCAGACCGCTCTGCCCCGTCATGTCCAGCCGGGACAGCAGCATGAACCCGCTCGCGCCGACGAGCAGCCCGGCGCAGACCACCAGGCCCGGCCTGACCTTGCGGACGAGCATCGGCGCGAGCCCGGCGGCCAGCATCGCCATGCCCGCCGACGGCAGCGCGTACAGCCCGGCGATGAGCGGCCTGGCGCCCATGACCATCTGCAAGTACTGCGTCGTGAACAGGCTGGAGCCGACCATCGCGAAGACCCCGAGGGTGTTGGCGCCGATCGAGACGGTGAAGGCGCGGCTGCCGAACAGGCGCACGTCCAGCATCGGATCGGCCATCGAGCGCTGGCGCCTGACGAAGGCGGCCCCCAGCGTCAGCCCGGCGACGATGGCCGACGCCGGCGCCCAGCCGAGGCCGTCCTGGGCGATGTGCTGGATCCCGTAGATCGTCGGCAGGATGGCGCCCAGCGACAACGCCACTCCGAGCAGATCGAACCTGCCCGGACGCGGGTCACGCGACTCGGGCAGCAGCGGCGCCAGGACCAGCAGCAGCGCCATGACCGGCAGGTTGACCAGGAACACCGACCCCCACCAGAAGTGCTCGAGCAACGCGCCGCCCATCAGCGGGCCCAGCATCGCGCCGCCGGCGAACGCGCCGGTCCAGATGGCGATCGCGACGCGGCGCTGGCCGTCATCGTGGAACATGTTGCGAATCAGCGACAACGTCGAGGGCATCAACGTGGCGCCACCCACCCCGAGCAGGGCACGGGTGACGATCAGCAGGTCGGCACTGGGAGAGAACGCGGCGACCGCGGAGGCGGCCCCGAACGCGGCGGCCCCCGCCATCAGCAGCCGCCGCCGCCCGACCCGGTCACCGAGCGTGCCCATCGGCAGCAGCAGCCCGGCGAGCATGAACGGATAGATGTCGATGATCCACAGCAACTGGGCACCGCTCGGCGCCAGGGAGGCGCTGATGAACGGCAGCGCGTAGGACAAGACGTGCAGGTCGACGGAGATCAGGAGTACGGGCAGGACCAGGACGGCCAGCCCGATCCACTGTTTGCGTCCGGCCCTCATGAGCGGCCCTTCTCTCGGAGCGGAGCACCGGCCTGGTGCAGGTGACGCAGCGCCTCGGCGTGCGAGGCGACGAAACTGACTTCGTGGTACGGCAGGCGCAATTGCCGGCAGTGGGCCTGCACGATGGGTTGCGCCAGGCGCAGGTTGGGGGTGGGCATGTTGGGGAACAGGTGGTGTTCGATCTGGTAGTTGAGCCCGCCCATGGCGATGTCGGTGAACCGGCCGCCGCGCACGTTGCGGGTGGTGAGCACCTGCTTGCGTAGAAAGTCGAGCTTGGCCTCCCCCGTGAGGGTCGGCATTCCCTTGTGGCCGGGGGCGAACACGCAGCCCATGTAGACGCCGAACAGCCCCTGGTGGACGGCGAGGAAGACCAGCGCCTTGCCCGGTGACAGGGTCCAAGCCAGCACACCGAGGTAACAGGCGAAGTGCGCGAACAGCAGCGCGCCCTCCAGGAAGCGCTGTTTCATCCAGGGCTGCCGCAGTGCCCGCACACCGCTGACGTGCAGGTTGAGCCCTTCGAGCAGGAGCAGCGGGTAGAGGAGGAACGCCTGCCGGCCGCCGATGAGCCGGGCCGGGCCGCGCGCGTTGCGTGCCTGTTCCTGTGACCACACGAGGACGTCGGGTGTGACGTCCGGATCGAGTTGCTCGTGGTTGGGGTTGGCGTGGTGGCGGGTGTGCTTGTTCATCCACCAGCCGTAGCCGAGGCCGATGGCGAGGTTGCCGCCGAGCCGCCCGAGGATCTCGCTCGGGCGGCGATTGGTGAAGACCTGCCGGTGAGCCAGATCGTGCAGAACCAGGGCGACCTGCGCGAAGACGATCGCGAAGTAGACGGCCAGCGGGAGCTGGAGCCAGGAGTCGCCCAGCCAGTGGAACGCCGCCGCTCCTGCAAGGTAGGCGGCTGCGACGGCGGTGATCCGGATCAGGTAGTAGCGGGGGCGCCGGTCGAGGAGCCCGGCCTGCCGGATGAGTCTGGACAGGCGGCTGAAGTCGCTCGCGGCCGTAGCCGCTGCGGTTGCTTGTGCCATGCCGATGACCATACACATGTTTGAAACATTCGTGCAAAACATATGTTTGTGACGTTTGTTCGGATAGGGTGGCAGAGTGAAAGAGCGAGACAAGCTGATCGACGGCGCTGAACGCTGCCTGCAGGAACGCGGCTACGCGCACACCACGGCACGCGACATCGCCAGGACTTCCGGCGCCAATCTCGCCTCCAGCGACGCAGCGGGCGGTCGGCGCCCTCTACCCGACCTTGCTGACGGGGCTGGCCCTGCAACGTCTCATCGACCCGGAACGCGCCCCCACCGCCGAATCATTGACGGAGGCGCTGCGTGCCGTGCGTGCACGTGCCGGCGCATGACGGCGATACCTTCACTCACCCTGCGTCAAGCTCTGCTGGTCGTGGACGCGGTGAACGGTATGCACTCCACCGACCGCCTGGCCGACACGCGCCTGCTGGCACAGGAAGTGGAGGCGGTGATCGCGTTGGGCGCGGCAGCGGTATGGGCGGAGGAAGGGCGCGCCCTGTTGGACATGATCAAGGCATGGACGACCCGCGAGCGCCTGGCGGTCATCGCCGCCGCCGAGCGATTCTGGGCATGTTCCGAGGATGGCTATGAAGAGGGGCTGCGAGCAGTAGGACTGCTGAGCTGAGCGCCGGCGCCGGAACCGGAGCCGCGTGAGCACCCACAGCTCCGCGCGCCTCGCAGTGCCTGATCCGTCCGGTCTCCGGCGCTGGTTGCCCTCGTGGGCATCGGTGGAGCTTGCCTACTGTGTCCGTGTGAGTGACGTGACGAGCGGGCGTACGGGACGGGTGGTCGTGCTGGTGCTGCCCGAGGTGAACCTGTTGGATCTCGGCGGCCCGGTCCAGGTCTTCTCTGCGGCAGCCCACCTGGGCGGCTGCTACCGGCTGGAGTACGTCGCCGAGACCGGTGGGGTGCGCTCGGCGCAGGGGCTGGAGCTCGCTGGGCTCCAGGCGCTCGCGGCGACGCAGGCGGGACCGGGTGATCTGGTGCTGGTACCGGGGCCACGACTGACCGGATCCGACCGACTGGTGTCGAGCGCCGCAGTGCGATGGCTGCGGGAGGCTTATGACGCGGGGGCGCGGGTGGCATCGGTGTGCAGCGGCGCCGCGGCCCTGGGAGAGGCGGGGCTGCTGGATGGCCGGGCGTGCACGACGCACTGGTCGCTGACCGGAGCGATGCGCGAGCGGTATCCGGCGGCCCGGGTCCGCGAGGCGGCCCTGTACGTCCACGACGGGCGCATCAGTACCAGTGCGGGCATCTCCTCCGGGATCGACCTTGCACTGTCCCTCGTCGAACGCGACCACGGCCCGGAACTGGCCGCCGCCGTCGCCCGTGAGCTGGTGCTCTATCTGCGGCGGGACGGCGATGCTGCCCAGATCAGCCCATTCCTGCGCTACCGCGACCATCTGCAGCCCGCCGTGCACCGGGTGCAGGACCACCTGGCTCAGAACCTGGATGCCCCGCACTCCCTCGACGAGCTCGCCGCCGTCGCCCATCTGTCGCCGCGTGGTCTGACGCGGGCCTTCACCACGG